>CAYQRN010000055.1:0-22321 GCA_964419995.1 uncultured Planctomycetia bacterium | reverse complement strand
GCTCTTCCGATCTGGCGATCGTGTGCGTGGATCTCGAGTGCGGCTTCCCCATCGGGCCGTTGACAGGGGCCGAGGCCGTTCGGATGATGGCCTCCGGTCTCCCGGGAGATTCTCCCGCGGGCGCCGCCGGGAGGACATCGGAGGACCATGCCTGGGTTTCAGCCCACGCACGCCGCGGACGGGTCGCAGGTGAGGGAGGAATCCCGTGTCCGCGTCGTGGATCCGGGGCGGATGCACATGGCCGGTCTCATGATCGCCGCCCTCATCGAGCGCCGGGGCGGGCGCATCGGCCGGCTCTCGGGCGACGTTCTCATCGAGGTGGGGGAGATGGCGACGCTCCTGCGCTTCGCGAAGGGCGGCGTCGAGGTCACTCGGCCCGGCACCGGCATGAGGCCGCTGGCCCGCGTCCGCGGCAGCCTCGCCGCCATGGCGGGGGCCATGGCGGGGGAAGGGTTCGTGGGAGCGGCGCTCCGGCGGCGCATCCGCGCCCGGGGCCGTCCGCTCGTGCTTCTCCGGCTCCTCAGGCTCTTCGGAGGCGATCATGCCTGAACGGCTCCTCGCGCGCGTCCGCGAACGTCTCGGCGCGGAGGTCGTGGTGTCGGATCGCGCCGCCCTCGCGGTCCTGGCGACGGACCTGGCCGAGGGCAAGCCCGCGATCCTCGAGGGGGCCGTGCGACCCGCGTCGGCGGAAGCCGTCGCGGAGATCGTGAAGATCGCGGCGGAGCTCCGCGTGCCGCTCATCCCCCGCGTCGCGGGCACGAGCGTGGCGGGACTGGCGGCGCCCGAGCCGGGCGCCGTCGTCCTCGATCTCGGAGGGCTCGACCGCATCCTCTCCATCGATCCCGTGGACGCCATCGCCGTCCTCGAGCCAGGCGTCACGTTCGGGGCGATCGAGAAGGCGATCCGGGAGCAGGCTCCGCATCTCACCGTGAGCTACCCGCTCTCGCCGCCGGAAGCCTCCGTGGTCGCCAACGCGCTCCTCGACGGGCTCGGGAACCTCTCCCTCCGTCACGGTACCCTCGCGGAGGCCATCGCGGGACTGGAGATCGTCCGGGGGGATGGGACCCTGCTCAGGACGGGAAGCTGGGCCCTTGCGGGCGCGCCGCCCTTCGCCCGGGCGCCGCTTCCGGATCTCACGGGGCTCTTCGTGTCGGCCCAGGGGACGACGGGGATCGTCACGAAACTCGCCCTCGAGCTCCACCGGGAGCCCCGCTTCCGGCAGCGCTCGTTCATTCCCGCCGGCGATCGGCGGACGGCCGTGGCCCTCCTTTCGGAACTCCCCGCGCTCGAGATCCTCTCGGACCTCGGGGCCGTGTCCTGGCCGCTCTGCCGCATGGCGCTCGGCGGCGACCCGGAACCGGACCGGGACGCCGCGGAACCCGAGTTCCTCGTCCATGCTGACCTCGGCGCCATGGACGAGGAGATCCTGAAGGCCTCGGCGCAGGTCCTCGATCGGACCCTCGCCGGGCTCCGCCGCCGCGGCCTGTCGGTGGGCGAGCCGATCCCGGTCCAGTCGTTCGCGAAACTCCTTCCCTCCCTCGCGCGCCTCGCCTCTTTCCCGACGCGCATCGACTTCCTGCTCGACCACGCAGGGGGCGGACTCTCCTGGGTCGGGACCTACGGCCCGGGAAGGCGGCTCGGCGCGGCTCTCGAGAAGGGGCACGCGGTCATGGCGGAGGCGGGGGCGGTTCCCGCCGTCGTCATGCGCCCCATGAAAGGCGGCCGGTTCGCCGTCCTCCGGTACGTCCACCGCTTCGATCGGGGCTCCGATACCGACCGCCGCCGCGTCCGCGGGATCAACGAGGCCCTCGCGGATGTTCTCCTGGCGGAGGGCTTCGTCATGTACAAGTCGCCCGACTGGGCCGTGAGGCGATTCCGTGACCGGTTCGATCCCGGCTTCCGCCGCCTCGTGCTCGAGACGCGGGAGGTCCTCGACCCGCTCCGCATCCTGAACCCGTCCCGCTGGCCGCTCGCCTGATCCCGGAGGAACGCCGCCCCATGAGACCGAGTCGCCTCGCCGCCGCCGCCGCCGTGACGCTTCTCCTCCTTCCGGTCCGCGACGCCCGGGGACAGGACACGCGGCCCGTCGGCCGGACGGAGAGCGGCGTCATCGTCCCGACCCATCAGCACATCGAGCCGGCCGGCCGTCAGGTGGAATTCGGGGGGCGACCGACGGACCTCGTGCTCCTGCAGGGAGGCCGCGTGGCCGCCGTGAAGAACGCGAAGAGCCTCACGATCGTGGATCTCCGGGAGGGGCGGGTGCTTCACGACGTCAAGGTCCCGAAGGACGGATTCTCCTTCCACGGCATTGCGGCGTCGGAGGACGGCCGAGCCATCTTCGTGACAGGATCTCACAACCGGCTCTGGATCGCCGATCTCGGCGATGGACCTCCGGTCTTCCGGGAGCCCATCCTCCTCCGCGGTCCGGCGGGAAAGGGGAATTCGGCCCCGGGCGGGATCGCCCTCGATGCGGAGGGCCGCCTCCTCGTCGCCCTTTCCAGGAACAACGCGCTGGCCGTCGTGGATCCGGCGAAGCGGACCGTCATCGCGGAGATCCCCGTGGGCACGGTGCCCTGCGCCGTGGTCCGGCACGGGAACCTCGCGTTCGTGAGCAACTGGGGCGGCCGGCGCCCGCGGCCGGGAGACGTGACGGATACGTCCTCGGGGACTCCCATCGTCGTCGACCCCGTGACCAACACCGCGGCGTCCGGCACCGTGAGCATCGTGGATCTCGGCCGGCGGGAGGCCGTGACGGAGATCGAGACGGGCCTCCATCCGTCGGGCCTCGCCCTCGACCCGCGGCGGGGCCTCCTCTACGTGGCCAACGCCAACAGCGACAGCGTCTCCGTGATCCGGATCGGCTCCCGCAGCGTCATCCGCACGCTCGACGTGAAGCCCGACGCGTCGCTGCCCTTCGGCAGCGCGCCCAACGCCCTCGCCCTCTCCGATGACGGCGGGCGCCTCTTCGTCGCCAACGGGACCAATAACGCCGTGGCTGTGATCGACGTGTCGGGGCCGGGCCGGATCCTCGGCTACATGCCCGTGGGCTGGTATCCGGGGGCGCTCCGTTTCGACGGCGCCGCGGGCCGGGTCGTCGTGGCCAACGTGAAGGGCGTGGGCTCCCTCGAGCCGGTCAAGGATCGCGCCGGGCGCAGCGTCTACGACTACCGGGGATCCCTCACGATCCTCGAGGACATGTCGGAGACGGCGCTGGCACGCGGCACGGAGATCGCCCGCCGCACGAACCGTGTCGAGGCTCCTCCTCCGACGGCCCTGCCGCCGCGGCGCGACGTTCCGAAACGGCCGGTTCCCGCGCGGCACGGCGAGCCCTCGGTCTTCCGGCACGTCCTCTACATCATCAAGGAGAACCGGACCTACGATCAGGTCCTCGGAGATCAGCCGCGAGGGAACGGCGATCCGAGCCTCTGCATCTTCGGTCGCCAGGTGACGCCGAACCACCACGCGATCACGGACGAGTGGGTCCTGCTCGACAACTTCTACTGCAGCGGCGTCCTGTCGGCTGACGGGCATCAGTGGACCGACGAGGCGTACGTCACGGACTACCTCGAGAAGATGTTCGGCGGTTTCGTCCGGAGCTACCCCTACGAGGGCTCCGATCCCATGGCGTGGGCGCCCACGGGGTTCCTCTGGGACAACGCTCTGCGCCACGGCCGGACGTTTCGGAACTACGGCGAGATGGTCCAGGCGACCATCACGCCGAAGGGGACGTGGAAGGAGCTCTACGAGGACTACGTTCGCGGCACGGGCACGTTCACGATCCGGGCCACGTCCCACATCGATGCGCTCCGCGCCAACATGTGCGAGACGTTCATCGGATTCCCGGGAACCGTCACCGACGTCTGGCGGGCGTCGCAGTTCCTTGGCGAACTCCGCGAGGCCGAGGCGCGGGGGACCTGGCCGAACCTCATGATGATGCTCCTGCCGAACGACCACACCGCGGGGACCCGCGAGGGCTACCCGACTCCTGACGCCGCCGTGGCCGACAACGATCTGGCGCTCGGACGCATCGTCGAGGCGGTGAGCCGGAGCCGGTTCTGGCGGGAAACCTGCATCTTCGTCGTGGAGGACGACCCCCAGAACGGCTGGGACCACGTGGACGGGCACCGGACCGTGGCCATGGTCGTGAGCCCGTGGACGAAGCGGGGGGCCGTCGTGTCGACGCGGTATACGCAGCCGTCCATGGTGAAGACCATCGAGCTCATCCTCGGCCTCCCTCCCATGAACCAGATGGACCTCCTCGCCGAGCCCATGACCGACTGCTTCGCCGAGACCTTCGATCCGCGCCCCTACACCTGCCGGGACAACGTCGTGCCCCTCGACAGGATGAACGCCGCCATCGAGTCGCTCCGCGGCTCGGCGCGGCGGGATGCACTCGCCTCCATGGGTCTCCCCCTCGAGGACGTGGATCAGGCCGACGAGGAGACGTTCAATCGCATCCTCTGGCACGCCATGAAGGGGCACGACGTTCCGTACCCCAAGGACCGCTGACGGCGCGGTGGGGAATCGCGGCCGCGCCTCCGGGGAATTCCGCGGCGTGGGGAGGTCCAGCGCCCGCGGGATGCCGGGGTGGGCAGTTCCGCAAACTCCGGTGGAGTCGAGTGCTGTGTCGCCCGTCGCGAACTTCCCGTTCCGCAGGCACGGCCGTTGCTCCTCCGCTTCCCGTCCCGTTGCACGACGGGACGGAATGCGGGCGATTCCGACGCCTGCGAAAGGAGTAGAGACCATGAAGTACCTGAGCGAACTCCGGCCGCTCGCGGACCGGAGTTGGTTCGACTTCCCGCGCTCCATGAGCGAGTTCTTCCGCGCATTCCCGCCCGCCGGCGACGGCGACACGGGGCGATTCACGCCGAGGGTGGACGTGCTCGAGTCCACCGAGAGCTACGCCGTCAAGGTCGAGGTCCCGGGGATGAACCCGAAGGATATCCAGGTGAATCTCGTCGGCGACACGCTCACCATCAAGGGCGAGCGCAAGCGTGAGGAGACGCGCGATACCGATCACTGGCACGTGGTCGAGCGGTCCTTCGGGAGCTTCGAGCGGAGCTTCAGCTTCCCGTCGGCCGTACGTTCGGACGACGTGGAGGCGGAGGTGAAGGACGGGATCCTCACCATCCAGGTCCACAAGGCGAAGGAAGCCCTGCCGAAGCAGATCCCGATCCGCACGAAGTGACACGCCGGAGACCAGGCGTCCCGGCGCCGCGGTCCATCCGCGGTTGACGGGCCGGCCACGGCCCCGCATGCTGCGGCCATGGAGAGAGCGAAGGAGGGTGCGAGAGGTGATGGATCGCGGCCCGCGCCCGGTGCGGGCCGCGATCGTCCCGTCCTCGTGACGGGTGCCACCGGCTACATCGGCGGGCGCCTCGTCGGGCGCCTCCTCGACGCGGGGTGGCGCGTCCGGTGCCTCGTCCGCGACGCGCGCAAGCTCGCCGGGCGTCCCTTCGCGGCCGACGCCCGCGTCGAGGTCATCGAGGGCGACATGGCCGAGCCCGGCGATCTCGGGAGGGCGCTTGCGGGTTCTGCCGCCGCCTTCTGGCTCGTCCACTCCATGATCGCTGCCGGGCGCGGCTACGCCGATGTGGATCGGAACCTCGCCCTGGGCTTCGCGCGCGGCGCCGCCGCCGCGCGCCTCCCGCGCATCATCTACCTCGGAGGGCTCGGCGAAGTGCACGAAGGACTCTCCGAGCACCTGCGGTCGCGGCGCGAGGTGGAGGAAGCCCTCGCCTCCACCGGCGTTCCCGTGACGGTGCTCAGAGCAGCCATGATCATCGGCTCGGGGTCGGCCTCTTTCGAGATCCTCCGGTATCTCGTGGAACGCCTCCCCGTGATGGTCACGCCACGCTGGGTGAAGTCCGAGTGCCAGCCCATCGCCGTCGACGACGTTCTCCGCTATCTCGTGACCTGTCTCGACGTGCCGGAGACGTCGGGACGAACGCTGGATATCGGCGGGACGGAGATCCTGACCTACCGCCGGATCCTCGATGTCATGGCGGAGGCGCGCGGGCTTCGGAGGCGCCTCATCATCCCAGTGCCCGTCCTCACGCCGCGCCTCAGCTCCTGGTGGATCCATCTCGTGACGCCCGTGAACCACCGGATCGCCCGCCCCCTGGCCGAGGGGCTCCGCAACCGCGTCGTCTGCCGGAGCGATGAGGCCCGGCGGCTCATGCCGGGGCCGCTCCTCGGCGTTCGGGAAGCCATCGACCGGGCCCTGCGCCACGTCGAGGACCGGACCGTGGAGACGACGTGGTCTGCAGCGGGCGTGATTCCGGGAGATCCCGGCTGGGCCGGTGGCACCGTGTACGCCGACCGGCGCAGCCTCGACGTCAAGGCTGCGCCTGCGGCCGTGTTCCGGGCCATCTGCCGGGTCGGCGGGGGCCATGGATGGTACGCCGCGGACTTCCTGTGGCGACTCCGGGGCTTCATGGATCGGCTCGTCGGCGGGCCGGGACTGCGTCGCGGCCGCCGCCATCCGGATACGGTGGCGTTTGGCGACGCTCTCGATTTCTGGCGGGTCGTGGCCGTGGAGCCCGAGGCCCGTCTCGTTCTCCGGGCCGAGATGAGGCTCCCCGGCGTCGCGGAACTCGAGTTCGATATCGCTCCGGCGGGGGACGGCGCTTCGCTGCTCACCCAGGTGGCACGTTTCCGTCCGAAGGGACTCTTCGGGATCCTCTACTGGTACTTCGTCCTTCCCTTCCACGCCTTCGTCTTCCGTGGTCTCATCCGCGGCATTCGCCGGACCGCCGAGGCGCCGGGACCGGCGGGAACCCCCGGCAGCTCTCCCGGTGCAAGCGCAGGTCGCGCCCCATCCGGGACTTGACGCCGTTCCGGAATCCCTGTCCGACATGGCCACCACTTGCAGTCTCCGGAGGGGACGGGGATCGCCCGGTCCCTCACGACGACACCGTCCGAAAGGAGTCCGCCATGTCGAAGCCGCGATGCGCTCTCCTGTCCGCCCTGCTCCTCTTCGTGCCGCTCCTCACGGGTTGCGTCGAGCTCGACGGCCAGAGGATCACCCTCGTCCACGACCCGAAGTCGGACGCTCTGACGCTCCTCATCGCCTATGAGGGGATTCACCCGAGCGCCGGAGGCGATGCTGCCGAGAAGGCGCGCGGGCAGATCGTCGAGTTCGCGACGTCGGGCTCCTTCATGCTCCTCGACTGGTACGGACGGGTCGACGCGGCCCGCGGGCGGGACCTCGCCGAACGGGGGGCGGGCCCCGCGCTCGGCGCGCTCACCGAGGCGCTCGGCGCAGACGTCAGCGTGACGACGATCGGACACTACAGGGACGGGGGTGGTCGCGTCTCGGCGCTGCAGAAGGTCACGCTCCGGAAGGCGGGAGAGTTCCTCGAGAAGGCCGACCGGGCCCTCGCCGAGCGCGTTGTCGGGATCGTGACGGACCCGGATCGCCGGAAGGGGTTCGAACGGAAGATGCCGCGGACCCTCCGGCTCCTCGCGAAGGAGGCGAAGGATGGGCGGCGGTGGCTTCGCCTCGACGGCCATTCGATCGTGGCCTCGCTCCCCTTCGATCCGGCCGAATGGAGGACCCTCCGGGCCGACTTCATCGAGTCGATCTGCGACGAGTACGCGAAGGCCATGACGAAGGAAGGAGGATCCCTCCTGCCGCGCTGGGCCGTGGACCTGGCAGGTGCCGTCTCCGAGACCCTCGACGAGGAGGCCGGACGCGTGACGCTGCGTCTCGGCGACCGCGCTTCGCCACGGACGTTCCGGTTCCGACTCCGGGATGTGCCCTCGACGGCCCTCGAGGACGTCGTACGGTCCGTGGCTCCGGCGCCGCTCGACGAGGCCCTGGCGGCAGCGATCCTCGGCGACGGACGTGACGTGCCTCCGGAGGTCGCCGCCATCGCGGGTCTCCTGCCGCCGGAGGACCGGGTCCGCGCGGTGCTCTCCGCCGCCCGCGGCGACGATCGGGCGGTCAGCGGGCGCGCGGCGGCCTGGCTGGCCGGATTCGCCGAGGCCTGGAATGCCGAGGAGCGGCTTCCGGCGGCGCCCTCGACCGGCCCCGCCGAGTCCCGCACTCCGGACCCCGACGCCTGGGCGGCGTGGCTCCACGGCATGTCCGCGGGCCCGGCGCCGCGCTGAGGCCTCAGCCCGGCGCCCGCGGGGGAGTCGGTCCGGAGGGCTCCACCCGCTGCCGTCGCGCGAGGAGCGCGACGACGGCGGTCGTCATGGCAGCGGCCCCGAGGATGCCGATGCCGAGGGGCCATCCCACGAGGTCGCTGAAGTGACGATCCGTCGCCCGGAGGATGAACACGGCGATGCCGACGAGGCCGGGCACCGTGAGCGTCGTCCGGAGAAGCTTCGTTCCGGCGGCCACGAGAGCCGTGCCGAAGACGGCGGCCAGGATCTCCCAGAGAGTCAGATCCGCCGTTCCCACGGCGAAGAGGAACGGACTCCTGTCGAAGCGGACGTACGTGGGCAGGAGGAGGGAGGCGGAGACGAGGGCCGTGAAGAACGGAGACCAGAACCGGGCATACCCGTGGCGCGAACGTGCCGTGATGACCGCCGCGGGGAGCCAGGCGAGGGCGTTGGCCATGATCCAGAGCTGGATCGGGCCTTCCTCGAAGTCGATGCCATACCCCCGCCTGCCGAGCAGGATCTCGTGGCCGCCGAGGATGGCGAGGAGCGTGAGCGCCACGGCGAGGGATGGCGGGAAGAAGCCGTGGATGATGGAAGCGAGGCGTCCTTCGGCGATCCGGCGCAGGGCGGCGGCGGCCGGGACGAAGGCGAAGGCCACGGGAATCAGGAGGAGCGGCGCCTGCCAGAGACGGTCCGTCTCGATCCAGCTCCGGATGCCGAGCACGAGCAGCCCGGCCAGGGCCACGAGGCAGATTCCCGTGCCCGTGAGCGCGGCGAAGAGCCGGGTCCGTGCGGCTGCGAGCAGGATGACGGCGTAGGCGACGAAACCCCCGAAGGACGCGAGGATCTGGACGTTCGTCGGCTGGAACTCGACGCAGTGACCGTGGCCGCCCAGGACCGGATCCTCGACGTGCGGTTCCATGCCGAAGAGCTCGAGGTCGGGACCGGCATGGTTCTCGACGAGGTGGAGTTCCGTGAGCAGGACGGCGAGGCAGAGGGGGAGGAGGAGGGCGCCCGTCGAGAGGAAGATCGCCGTGTTGATGCGGCTCCTCCGGGCGTACTGGATCCAGCCCACGAGGTTCACGAGGAGGGTCGGGATCCCCGCGGCGAGCATCCGCTGGGTGTGGTCGAGGCGATCCCAGTAGTGGAGGGGCCAGAGGAGACTCGAGAGGAGCACGAGCCAGCCGCCGAGCCGGAGGAGCACGCTCTCCCACGGGAAGCGGCGGCCCAGCTCCCGCCAGGGCGAGTCATCGTCGAGGAGGCGCCGGTAGGGCCGCGCGAGCCGGTCCATCTCGTTGACGCCGAGGATCTCGTCCTCGTGCCAGGCGTGGATGTCCGCGAGGTGGTTCCGGAGTCGCCCCGAGAGCTCGATCTGGTACCGGCGGGGACGGGCGAGGACTTCGCGGTCGTCGAGGAACCGATCGAGATCGGCGGCGAGGGCCCGGGCCGTGGCGTAGCGGTCCCGGGGCGAGAGTTCCATGGCCCTGAGGCAGATTCGCTGGAGTGCCTCGGGCACGGTGGAATCCACTTCTCTCGGCAGCGCCATGTCCCCCGCGAGGACGCTCGCCCGGATCTCCTCGAGGGTCTCGCCGGGGAAGGGGAACCGACCCGTGAGACTCACGTAGAGGCAGACGCCGAGGGCGTAGATGTCCGCCGCGGGGCCCGAGGCGCGGGCATCCGCGTAGACCTCGGGGGCGATGAAGCGGGGAGTGCCCTTCACCGTCGTGAATTCCAGAGAGTCGGCGCCGCCGGGAGCCTCGGTCACGAGCTTGGCGAGCCCGAAGTCCGTGATGTGGGGCGCGCCCGCGGCGTCCACGAGGACGTTGGCCGGCTTGAGATCGCGATGGACGATGCCCTTCCGGTGGGCGTGGTCCATGGCTTGCGCCAGGGCCGCGAAGGTCCGCGCGATGGTGGCGGCGTCACGGCCCCGCAGCGCCTGGTCGAGCGGGCGGCCGTCGATGAACGGCATGACGTAGAAGGGCGGGTCGTGGTCGGCGTTGAATGAAAGGATGGGGACGATGTTCGGGTGGTCGAGCAGAGCGGCGGACCGCGCTTCCCTCGCGAAGAGTTCACGGCCTTCCGGCGTGCGCAGGCGCTGCCGGACGATCTTGATGGCGACCTGACGGTCGAGGCTCGTGTCCCGGGCGCGGAAGACCCGCCCCATGCCGCCCTGGCCCGGAGCGATCTCCTCGAGGATCACGAATCCGGGGAAGGAAAGGGCGGGGGCGGGCGGCGCAGCGGTCGCGGGGGGTTCGCCGCCCTCCACGGCCCGGAGCGCAGGGAGGATCCGTCCGATGGCCTCGGCCTGGCCGGGGAATCTGACGGTGAGCTCGGCGATGTCCGGTTCCTCGCCCCTCCGGAGCCGGCCCGCGATCTCGTCGGCGATATGGTCGAGCTCGTCGCGGCCCTCCGGCGCGGCGCCAGGGGCCGCCTCTCCCGGTCCGCCGGCCGCCTTGTCGGGATCACCGGTCATCGGGAAAGCCCGAGATCCCGGAGGATCGTGGCGAGCCGCTCGAGAGCTCGAACGTGGCGCTTGCTCGCGGCCGCCTCCGTAAGACCGAGCTCGGCAGCGGCCTCGGCGTGGGTGAGCCTCTCGAAGTGCCTGAGAATCAGGACCTCGCGATCGACGGCGTCGAGCGTGCGGAGGGCCGCCTCGAGCCGGTCCCTCGCCTCGGCCCGCGCAGCGGCATCGCCCGGTCCCGTCACGGAATCGGCAAGGCGTTCCGCGAGGTCGAGGGCGGACCCGTCCTCCGGTCCGGGCTTCTGAACCTCCTCGCGCCGGACGTCGCGTCGTGCCGACCCGAGGTGCCGGCGGTGGATCTCGTCGAGCTTCTGGCGGACGAGGAACACGACCCAGCGATCGAAGGGCATGGGCCGGTCCCGGAGGAAGGCGTCCCGGCGTCGCGCGACGTCGAGGATCGCGTCCTGGACGATGTCGGCGGGATCGAAGCGACGCCGGAGGCGGGGGTTGAGCCGGAGCGCCACGAGACGCGCGAGCCGCGGGCGCAGCGCCTCGATGAGTCCCGCGAGAGCGGTCCGATCGCCGGCCTCCGCCTGGCGGAGAAGTTCCTCACGGGTCGGATCGGAGGAGTGCCGGACGATGGCCGCCGCTTCCGAGGACATGGGGAGCTCCGTGTCGCGAACGACGGAAGTCAGGGGCCTCTTTTACGCTCCGGCGCACTGCGCGGCCAGAGCGCGCCGCCGCGCCCGGTCCGTGGCCACGCCGGGTCTGTTTGAATATGCAGATAAATATATGAACATTATGCGATGAGACGGGCGCCGCGGCGGACGGCACGGACGGCGCCACATCGATCCGGGACTCTCGGATGACGGCCGATCCACGAGGATACGCGAGGCGAAGGCGCCTGCCCGGAGGCGAGCCGGGACGCTCGTCCGCGGTCGCGGGCGTGTCCACGCTCCTGTCCATCGGAGATGCCGCTTGCCAGAGCGGCATATCGGTGCCCACGATCCGCGTGTGGGAAAAGCGCTTCGGGCGACCTGTCCCCCTCCGGCTTCCCTCGGGTCATCGCCGCTACGCTCTCGATGACGTGCGATGGCTCCGCCGGGTGTCCGAAGCCCTGTCGCGAGGCGTTCGGGCTTCCCGGGCCGTGATGGCGTCCCCACCGGAGCTCGAAGCGTTCGCCGGCGGCGGGCGGCCGGGTGTTCTGGATGAGGACGTGCGGAAAGCCAGGGACCTGGTCCGTGCCGCACGAGGGCCGGACCTCTTGCGCGCCGTCCGCGGCTTCTGGAGGAGCGCCGACCCCTTCGACTTCGCCTCGCGGAAGATCGAACCCCTGATGGAAGCCGTGGGCCGCGGCTGGGCGGACGGCGCCCTGTCGATCGGGGCGGAGCATCTCGCGTCCCATCTTGTCGAGGATGCGCTCCGATCCCTCCGGCTCTCGCTTCGCGATCCGGGCGCGGGGCGCCCGATCCTCCTCGCGACGCTCCCGGGCGAGCGCCATGGCATCGGAATCGAGACCGTGGCGCTGCTGCTCGCGGCATCGGGGTATCGCCCCGCCATTCTCGGCGTCGATGTCCCGGTGGAGGAAATCGCGGTGGCGGCCGGCGCCCTGCGGGCCCGGGTCGTGGGCGTCAGCGTGTCGCTCGCCACGGCGGGACCGGATACGGACCGCGCGCTCCGGCGGCTTCGCGCCGCCCTGCCCGCAGGCATGCGGCTCGTGGCCGGAGGTGCGGGAGCCCGGGGACCTCGGCGAGGTCCGAGAGGCGTGGAATGCGTCAGGGATCCGGTCGGACTCCGGGCCTTCGTGGCCGGGCTCGCCGGGCGTTGAACACAGGAGACAGGTCATGCGTGTCCTCATCTCGGGTGCCAGTGGTCTCGTGGGATCGGCCCTTCGCTCCGCGCTCGCGGACGACGGGCATACCGTGGCCCGCATCGTCCGGGGGACGGCAGCGGGCGGCGACGTGGCCTGGGACACCTCGGCAGGCACCTTCGACCGGAAGGCCCTCGAGGGTTTCGATGCCGTCATCCACCTCGCGGGCGAGAACATCGGCGGCGGGCGCTGGACCGCCGCCCGGAAGGACGCGATCCGGCGGAGCCGCGTGGAGGGCACGAAGAGCCTCGCCCGGGCTCTCGCGAGCCTCACGCTGCCTCCCCGCGTCCTCGTCGCGGCCTCGGCCATCGGTCTCTACGGCGATCGCGGCGACGAGATCCTCACGGAATCCTCGCCGCCGGGCGTGGGCTTCCTGGCGGACGTTTGCCGCGAGTGGGAGGCCGCCGCGGCTCCCGCGGCGGCGCGGGGGATCCGTGTCGTCCATGCCCGCTTCGGCATCATCCTCTCTCCGGCGGGCGGAGCGCTCATGACGATGCTCCGGCCCTTCCGCCTCGGCTTCGGCGGCCCCCTTGGCGGCGGCCGGCAGTGGATGAGCTGGGTGACGCTCGGCGATGTCGTGGGCGCTCTCCGGAAGGTGATCGGGGACGAGACGCTCACGGGCCCGGTCAACGTGACCTCCCCGGCGCCCGTCCGGCAGCGCGTCTTCGCCAAGGCCCTCGGGCGCGCGCTCCGGCGGCCGGCGTTCCTGCCCACACCCGCCTTCGCGGTGCGGCTCGCCTTCGGTGAGATGGCGGACGCGCTTCTCCTTGGCAGCGCGCACGTCCGACCGGCCCGGCTCGAAGCGGCGGGATACCGTTTCGCGGGCGGCGAGATCGAGGCTGCCCTCCGATCCCTCCTCTGAGAGCCATCGCGGCGGATCTTCACGGCGGCGGGGCCTCTGTGGTATGAACAGACGCTGCGTTCCCCCCTCCGGAGCTCCCTCCATGCGCTTCCTCCTCCGCCTCTTTGCCCTTCTCGTCTCCGTCGCCTGCCTCGCGCCGGGCGCTCCCGGCCAGGAGCCCGCCGAAGGGAAGCGCCCCCTCACGCTCGCTGACTGCGATGGATGGAAGTCCCTCTCGGGGACGGCCATGACCGATGACGGCGCATTCATGGCCACGTCGTACGCGGCGCAGGACGGCGATCCTCTCCTCGTCGTCGTGGAGGTGGAGGGGGAGCGGCGCTTCGAACATCCGCGAGGCCAGAACCCTTCCTTCACCGCGGACGGCCGGTACTGCATCTTCGCGATCGCGCCGGCCAAGGCCGAGGTCCGGGCCCACAAGCTCGCGGAGCTCCGCCGGAAGAAGGAGAAGGAGGAGTTCGAGTCCGCTCCGGCGTCAGCTCCCCGGGGCGAGGGCCGGCGCGGCCGCCCGCGAGGCCGCCGGGGCGCCCGCGCCGAGGCGGCAGCCCCGGAAGCCCGGGGCGCGGGCGACGAGGATTCCCCGGAGGAACCGAAGCCCTCGGTGGGGATCCTCGATCTCGCGACGGGATCCGTGCGGGTCATCGAGCGGACGAAGGGATTCCGGGTCCTCGAGACCGGGCCACCGGTCATCGCCGTCCACCTCGAGAAGCCGAAGCCGGCGAAGAAGGAGCCGGCGGAGGCCGAGGGCGCCGAAAGCCGCGGTGAGGGGCTCGAAAGCCGCCCCGAATCCCGGGCGGAATCGTCCGGAGCCGTGGAGACGATGGCGGCGGAGTCCGGGCCGGAGCCGGAGTCGCTTCCGGAATCCGGACCGGAGAGCCGCCGGAAGAAGGACCCCGCCGAGAAGCGGCGGAAGGAGGGGACGCCGCTCCTCCTCCTCGACCTTGCCGCCGGGACGGAGACCCGCGTCGAAGGCGTCGTCACGGTGGCGGCGCTCAGGAAGCGGCCGGTCTTCCACTGGCACTGCTCGTCGAAGAAGGACGACGCGAAGGTGGAGCCGGGGCTCTTCGCCTTCGACGGCGCCACGAGCCGCCGGACGACGCTTCTCTCCGGCATCCTCGAATGCGGGAACTTCACGACGGACCGGGAGGAGACTCGTCTCGTCTTCCTCTCGAACCGCGACGACATCCACGCCGAGAAGCCCGTGGACGCGGTGTACGCCTGGGACTTCGCCGCGGACGCGGCGATCCGGATCGTTGATCGGACCACGCCGGGCTTCCCGCCGGATCGGGCGCCCCTTGCCACCCATCTCGCCCTCTCGAAGGACGGTGGCGCGTTGCTCGTCGGCGCCGGGGCGCTGCCGGAACCCGAGCCTGCGCCCATGCTCGAAGAGGACCGCGTCAACCTCGATCTCTGGAACTGGCGCGACGGATACCTCCAGCCCATGCAGCAGAAGCGTGCGGCGGCGCTGCGCGCCCGGGCGATCCCGTGCGTCTGGCACTTCGCCGAGAACCGCCTCGCGTCTCTCGGGAGCGACGACTACGACGGAGCCCGGTTCATCACCCGCGACGGGTCGCGGGTCCTCCTCACGACGTCGGGACCCTGGCGGCAGCTCGTGTCCTGGGATACGGACTACGAGGATGTCTTCGTGGCGAACTCCATCGACGGCACGGTGCGGCGCCTGCTCACGCGGCACCGCGACGGCGTCCGCATCTCGCCCGACGGGACGCAGATCGTGTGGTTCGGACCCGACCGGCACTGGTACGGGCTCGATGTCGCGACCATGGCCGTCGCGAATCTCACACGGGGCATCGACGTCCCCCTCGTGAACGAGGACTGGGACCTGCCTGCTCCGCCGCGTGCCGTCGGGATCGCGGGTTGGGTCGAGGGCGAGGGCTCCCTCCTCGTCTACGACCGCTACGACATCTGGGAAGTGGGGGCGGAGCGCGATCCCGTCTGCGTCACGGACGGCTTCGGGCGGGCGAACCGGATTGTCCTCCGCGCCCACCGGCTCGACCGGGAGGCGGAGCACTTCGCCACCGGAGAATCCCTGTTCCTCCTTGCGGACCAGGAGGAGACGCGCTCGAGCGGGATCTGGCGCGACCGCCTGCGCGCCGCGGTGCGGCCCGAACGCGTCGTGTCCATGGACAAGGACCTCGGCTTCCCGTCGAAGGCAAAGAAGGCGGACCGCCTGTTCTTCACGATCTCGACCTTCGAGGAGTTCCCCGATCTCTGGACGTCGGATCTCGAGTTCCGCGGCCTGCGCCGGCTCACGGACGCCAACCCGCAGCAGAAGGAGTTCCGCTGGGGGCGGGCGGAGACCGTCCGGTGGCTCTCCGCGGACGGCAAGCCGCTCCGCGGCAACCTCATCAAGCCCGAGGGCTTCGATCCCGGGCGCAAGTACCCCATGATGGTGTACTTCTACGAGAAGCTCTCCGATCGTGTCCACGCCTACCGGCCGCCGGCCCCTGGCACGTCGCCGAACCCGGCTTTCTACGTGAGCCAGGGCTACCTCTGGTTCGAGCCCGACATCGTGTACGAGGTCGGTCACCCCGGCGAGTCCTGCTTCAAGTGCGTCGTGAGCGGCGTTCAGAGCCTCGTCGCCCGGGGATTCGTCGACGAGAAGGCCATCGGCATCGCGGGCCACTCCTGGGGCGGCTACCAGGTTTCCTACCTGGTGACGCGCACGAACCTCTTCACGGCCGCGGAGGCCGGGGCGCCCGTCTCGAACATGGTGAGTGCCTACGGCGGGATCCGCTGGGGCACGGGCATGTCCCGGGCCTTCCAGTACGAGCAGTCCCAGTCGCGCATCGGCGCCACCCTCTGGGAGGCTCCGCTCCGCTTCATCGAGAACTCGCCCATCTTCCGGGCCGACTCGGTCCGCACGCCGCTCCTCATCCTCCACAACGATCAGGACGGCGCCGTGCCGTGGTACCAGGGGATCGAGTACTTCGTCGCGCTCCGCCGGCTCGGCCGCGAGGCGTATCTCTTCAACTACACGGCGGAAGATCACGGACTCTCGCGGCGGGCCAACATGAAGGACTGGACTCTGCGGATGTTCCAGTTCTTCGAGCATCACCTCCGCGGAGCGCCGGCGCCGGCGTGGATGACCGAGGGCGTTCCCTACATCGAGCGGGAGGCGGAGAAACGCTCCTTCCTCCCGCCGCCGCCACCGCCGGTCCCCGCGCCCGAGCCCGCCGAACGCGAGAACGGCCGCGACTCCTGATCTCCGCGCCGACTTCCGCTGCCGCTGAGGGCGGGTCGTGTTCTCAGTGGAGCCGGGAGATCATGGCCGCGGCCGCTTCGTCGCAGGCTCTCGCGGCGGCGTCGCCTCCCTGATTGCAGGCCACGAGAACCGCGACGTTGAGCTCGGGCGCGAGCCAGATCACCGCATACCAGAGCGTGTTGGAGCCGGCGTGCGTGAGCGCGTCGCCGCGGGCCCAGGGGCGGGGCGCAAGAAGCCAGCCTGCGGCGTAGGGCGGATCGGCCGCCGGAGGCGGCGCGTGGAGCGTCCGGAGGAGCTCCCGGTCGAGGAAGGGCCGCGCGCCTCCGGCGGCCGGAAGATGCGCGAGGGCGAACTTCGCGAGGTCGGGAAGCGATGCGTGGACCGTGCCGGCGGGGGCGAGGAGGGGAGGATTGTCCGCGCCGGGGCCCGGAGGGTGCGCCCGTCCCCGGTGATCATGACCGGAGGGCTCGTCGTTCCGATCGGCCGATCCCGGAGGGCCGAAGCCGGCGCTCCCCATGCCGAGAGGCCGGAAGATCCGCTCCGTCATGAGCTCCTCAAAAGGGCGTCCGGTGACCCGCTCGATGACGGCGCCGGCGATGACGTAGCCGGTGTTGGAGTAGGCGTAGCGCGCGCCTCGTGGCGTCGCGGGTGGGCGGGCGAGGACCGTCCGCGTGAGGGCGGCGCGCCCGCGTGGCGGGTCCCCGGGCGGGCCGGCCTCCGCGGGATCGAAGCCGGTCGGGGCTCCTCCGCGGTGCGTGAGGAGGTCCATGAGGGTCACGTCGCGCCAGCCATGATCCATGGGGACGTCGACCCCGGCGAAGACCGCTCCGAGGGTGGTTTCGAAGGCGAACCGGCCATCCCGGACAAGAAGTGCGGCGAGGGTGGCCGTCATGGCCTTCGTGCAGGAGCCGAGATGGAAACGGTCGCCGGGCGTGATGGGATCCGGCAGACCTCGGCGGCGGACTCCGGCGACCCCCGAAGCGGTGATGCGACCCTCCTCGAGGAGCAGAGCCGCCATGCCCGGAAGATCGTGTCTCGCGATGAGCGATGCGAGGATGGGAGACATGTCGGAGGGTCCGGGCCGGGACTCGGGGCGCGTGGTCGGGTCCTGGAGGAGAACGAGGAGGACCGCCGGCAGCACTCCGGCGATCATGCCACGGGACCTTCGCGGGAAAACGCAGGCGCGGAGCGCAGGCGCGCCGTGAGGACGCAGCCGGCGGCCATGAGGAGTGCGGCGACTCCGAAGGCGGGACGCGGTCCGATCGCGGTCCAGAGAATGCCGACGAGGGCCGACGCGATGAGGTCGCCGATCCCGTTCGTGGCGTGGACGAGCCCGAAGGCGCGGCCGCGCCGTCCCCCGGGAACCAGATCGGAGGCCCACGCCCTCTCGACGCTCTCCTCGATGCCCACGAGGATTCCGGAGAGGAGGAGAGCGATGGCTCCGGCGGCGAGTGACGGGGGACAGAGGACCGGCACGACGGCGGCGGCGGTCCCCGCCACGTAGCCGAAGAGGAGGACCGGCCGGCGTCCGAGCGTATCGGAGAGGCGGCCGCCGGCCGCCGCCGCCACCACCGTCACGCCATTGAATCCGGCATAGAGGAAGGCGCCCGTCGTGAGGGTCGCCGCGTCGAAGGCCGCCTGATCGCCGAGGGACCAGAGGACGAGGAGCGTCTTCGCGAAGTCGCCCGATCCGAAGACGAGGAGCGCCTCGAGGAGGCGCCGGAGATCCCCTGCCGGCGGGGAGATCGCCGGCGCGGCCCCTGTCGGAGCGGCGGCCGCCGCGGGCCGCGGCGACTCGCGAACCAGCAGCCCGAGGCAGAGAGGTGCGAGGAGGCCCGGGATGAGCGTGAGGATGAGGATCCTCGACTCGTGGAGTCCGAGGGCCGCGAGGGCGACGACGGCGAGGGGCGCGAGGAGCGCGCCCGTCTGGTCCATGGCTCGCTCGAGACCGAAGGCCGCGCCGCGCCTGTCCTCGGGCACGGCCCGGACGAGGAGCGTGTCGCGGAGCGGGGATCGGAATCCCCGGCCCATCCAGGCGGCGGTCCGGAGAACAAGGACGTGCCACCAGGCCGTTGCCGCCGCGATGGCGGGGATGGCGAATCCCGTGAGGAGGTAGCCCGCGGCCGTGGCCGGCTTGAGGCGCCGGAGGCTGTCGGCGATGCGGCCGGCCTTGAGCTTCACGAAGGCCGAAGCGGCGTCGGATGTGCCCTCGACGAGCCCGAGCCCGAGGGGTGGAGCGCCGAGTCCGGCGAGGAAGACCGGGAGGATGGCAGAGGCCGCCTCGTGCGCGAGATCGGAGAAGAAGGACGTGAGGCCGAAGGCGAGAACGGCGCGGCGGCCGCCCCGTCCTCCGGACGGGGTCTTCGGTGTCGGGGGCGAATCCACTCTGGCTCCGGGTTCCTTCGAGGCGGGCATTCTATGGGCCCGGCCCGCGGGCCGGAGAAGACGGGGCACCCCGGAGCTTCACGAAGCCGGAGGCCGGCAAACGCCGTGCCCCGCGACGAAGCCGCTCGTCCACGCCCACTGGAAGTTGAAGCCGCCGAGCCTTCCCGTGACGGCGATGACCTCGCCGGCGAAGTGAAGTCCCGGCGCGCGGCGGCTTTCGAGAGTGGAACGGTGGAGGTCCGTGAGGCGGACGCCGCCGGCGGTGACTTCCGCCTTCTCGAAGCCGGCCGTGCCCTCGATCCGGAACGGGGCATGGCAGACGGCGGTCCAGGCGTCCCGCAGCGCCCGCCTGCCGAGCCCGTCGATCCGCGCCCCGGGATCGAGTCCTGCGGCGCCGAGCAGCGCCGCGACGAGATTGGCGGGCATGCGCTCGGCGAGGACTCGACCGAGGGCGCGCCGGCCCTCCCCCCGCGACGCCGCCGTCAGGGCGGCCCCGAACCGTGCGAGATCGGCGGGGAGGATCGTCCCCTCGGGCGCGAGACAGGCGCCGGGGGGCTTCGCCAGGTCGAGGAAAGGACCGAAGGCCGACGCGCGATCGGAGAGGGACCAGAAGTCCGCGTGGAGCACGGGGCGTCCGGAGCGGGCGAGGGAGCGGGCGGCGGCCCCGCTGACGTCGAGGGCCGCGGGACCGGAGAGACCGCGGTGGGTCACGACGGCGCTTCCCGCTGCGCGGGCAAGGGGCCGGAGGCTCCGGCCCGCGAGTCGCTCGGGCGCTTCCCGTTCCTCCGTGACGGTGAGGATCACCGGAACTGTGATGCCCTGGAGCCCGCCGAGCGGATTCGGGGTTCCGAGGTGGAGCGGCGCGAGTGCCGGAACCGGAGGATCGAGGACGTGCCCGAACTGCTCTGCGATCCGGTAGCCGGCTCCCCGGGATCCGGTCTTCGGGAGGCTCCGGCCACCCGTGGCGACGATGACGCGACGCGCCCGGAAGGACCGGCCGTCCGACGCCGCCACCCGGTAGCCGTCGCCGTCCACCGCGACGGCCTCGACCTCGACTCCCGTGAGGAACTCGGCGCCGGCTGCCGTGGCGGCTCCGGAGAGGCACCGGAGGACGTCCGCCGCCCGGTTCGAGACGGGGAACAGCTTGCCGAGCGGCTCCGCGTAGAGGGCGACGCCGCGGGACTCGAAGAACCGGCGCACGGAATCCGGAGGGAACGCCCGGAGAAGACCGCGGAGAATCTGCGGAGGGGCGTCCGGAAAGTCCCGGGGACCGGCGGTCTCGTTGGCGACGTTGCAGCGGCCGCCGCCCGAGGCGAGGATCTTGAGCCCTCCCCGCGCCATGGAGTCGAGGACGAGGACGGAGGGCCCGCCCGGGGGGGTCGGGGATCCGTCGTGGGCCACGGCGCCGCGGGCGGCCGTGGCGGCCATGAGCCCGGCGGCGCCTGCGCCGATGACGATGACGTCGCTCCCTCGGGCTACGCTCACAGCGTGCGTGTTACGTCCTGATGAGCGGGCCTCGCAAGCCTCGACCTCCTGCTCCTCATCCGCCTCGAACTCGAGGAGCCCCTTCCTCTCGTTTCCATGGAACCGTTGCCCGGCGCGCCTCCACCGGTCGGCGTCCATCGCCGGGGCGGGCAGACTTCCCCTCGACGCTTCGACCCTCGGTACGCCGGAAGAGAAAGAAGAAGGGCAGGAGAGGGAGGCGAAGCGCGCAGGAGCATCTTGGCGGAGAGCCCGGCGCGAACATCCACCTTCCCACCCCCGCCCAATTCGCATCCAGAGGAGGAGTGAGATTGCGTAGCTGCGTACCGTTGCCCTGTCCGGCTCCCGGACCCACCCGTGGGGCAGACCGAGCTCCGGGCAAGCTGTACAAAGAGTACAAAATGAGGGTGCCTGTGGCAAGGACTCCGCCAGGATTCTGAGCAGACGTCGATGCCGCGCCGGGAGCGGCCGCGCGACGGGCGATGGCCACCCGGCGGTCATAACTCGGAAGTCCTTATTGTGGATCGACTTGTCGCCGAGGGGTCTCCTTGGTCAGAATCCCGTTTGCATGGCCAGGAAGCCCCACCTTCTCCTCATCACGACCGGCGGCACCTTCGGCATGCTGCCCGGCGGCAGGGAGTTCCTGCGCAACGTCCTCGAAGCGGTTCCGGAAGTCCGGCGCCTCGCGACGCTCCGCACGGTGTCGCCCTTCACCCTCGACTCCTCCTCCATGACGCCCGCCCACTGGGTGTCCCTCGGGGCGCTCATAGCGCGGGAGATGTCGCGCGTCGATGGCTTCGTCGTGACCCACGGCACGGACACGATGGCGTTCACCGCCGCGGCGCTCTCGTTCATGCTCGAGAACCTCCGGAAGCCCGTGGTCCTCACGGGCGCCCAGCGGCCTCTTGCCGAGATCCGCAACGACGCGCGCGCGAACCTCGTCGATGCGGTGGAGGTGGCGGCGGCGGGGATTCCCGAGGTCGTCGTCTGTTTCGGCGGGCTCGTGCTGCGGGGCAACCGCGCCCGCAAGTGGAGCCTCACGGACTACCGCGCCTTCCACTCCCCGAACTTTCCGCCGCTCGCCGAGGTGGGCGCGCGCCTCGCGGTCCGCGACGGAGCCGCGCGGCACCCCCGGGGGCGGTTCCGCTTTCGCCCGGCCATCGATCCGCGGGTCCTGCACCTGCAGCTCGTGCCGGGCCGCTTCGGCTCGAATCTCCACGGGCTCGACCTTCGCGGGACCCGCGGCGTCGTCCTCGAGACCTTCGGCGCGGGCAACGTGCCCGTGTTCGAGGACGGCGGCGCCGTGCCCTTCCTGCGCCTGCGCCGCTCCGGCGTCACCGTGTTCGTGGTCTCGAGCGCCGAGCACGGCACGGTGGACCTCTCCCTCTACGAGGGCGGCAGGAACGCTGCCGCCGGCGGGGCTGTCCCCGCCCGCGACATGACATCGGAGGCCGCCGTCGTGAAACTCATGGTGGCCCTCGGCCGGGGAAGGAACGCCCGGGAGGTCCGGCGGATCCTCGAGACGGATCTCGCCGGCGAAGTCACCCTCTGACCCCGCACCCGGGACGGGCCTACCGGCGCGGGCGGTAGTAGACGGCGGCCTCCGTCTCGCAGAGCCGTTCGTAGTGCCGATCCACCGCCTCCGGGAATCCCGTGAGCGAGGCGGGGTCGAATTCCCTCTCGACCGAGCGTCCGCCCTTCGGCTTCGGGATTCCGATGACGGGAAAGCGACCCTCCCGCACGTGGCGGAGGATGTTCTCCGCGGACCAGAGCCCCGCGTCCATGAGACGGACGAAGTCGGCCATGTCGAACACGGCTTCGTGCCCGGCCTGGATCGCCTCGGCGCCGAGGAGGCCGAGGAAGAGCGGCGGCGGTCCGCCGGGGTCCCGGAGGAGTTCCCGCACGGGGGCCGGCAGGGTGGGGCCGGCG
>CAYQRN010000054.1:0-22485 GCA_964419995.1 uncultured Planctomycetia bacterium | reverse complement strand
GGATCGCCGCGATGCGCATCACGTCGCGCTGGCTCCGGATCTCCTTCATGAGGACCGCCCGGACCTCGGGTCTTCCACCCCCGCAGGGGCCGAGAGCGCGGACGATGTCCTTCTGGATCTCCGCGTCCTTCTCCTTCTCTCTGAGGGCGAGCAGGTGGGGCGCCGCGGCGTCGTTCTCCATCTCCTCGAGGGTGACGACCGCGGAGTTCCGCAGGATGGGTTCCTTGGCCGCGAGGAGCGGCACCATCTCGGGGGCGGCGTGGGCGCAGTCCCGGTATCCGGCGGCCCGGACGACGGCGCAGCGCTCCTCGAGGGAGCGGAGCTTCGGGAGCGAGGCGACGAGGATCCGGGCCCGGGATGCGTCGCCGTCGCGGAGGAACTCCCGCGTGGCCTGTTCCTTCTCCGGAACGCTGCCCGTCAGGATGCGGTCGAGGAGCATGCGTCCCGCGGGATCGAGGGCGGGTTCCGCGGCCGCGGGGGGAGACGCACCGGCTGCCGGCGCGCTCTCGGCCGCGACCTTCGCCTCGAGTCCGGCGACGCGCCGCCCGTCGGCCAGGAACGCGACCATCTCGGAGGCCCGCATCTCGTAGACCCTTCGCGTGAGGATCCGCCGTTCGGCGTCGACGACGAGATGCTGGGGCGCGATGACGGTGTCGGAACTCTGGAACCGCGCCCGCATCTCCGTCTCGTTCTTCCGGTGGTCGCCACAGGCGACGCCCGGGAACACGGGGCACGTTTCCATCTCGACGCCGTTGACCACGGCCCGGACAGGGCTGTGCTCGTACTTGCTGCAGGGGAGCATGATGAAGTCCGCCGTGGCGTCGATGATCTCGCGGCGACGGTAGACGTCCTCGAGCATGCGCGTGCAGCCGATCTCGCCATCCTTCATGATGGCGATGAGGACGGGACGGTGCGTCTCCGCGGCGCGCGCGAAGGCTGTGTCGAAGTCCCGCTCCCAGACGATGTGGTCCCGGCGCTCCGGGGCCGACGGGGCGGACGCCGGCGCCGGGTCCCCCTGCCCATGAGCGAGCGGAGCGAGCAACAGGAGTGCGGCAAGCCGTTTCATGGCGTGGAAGTCCTCCCGGAGTCCGGAGCTGCCCGCTCCCTCGCAGCGGGCCCGGACATGAACGAGGGCCGGCCGGCGATCTTTCCTCCGGGGCGGACGGCCCCGGGCGACGGCAGCGCCCCGACGTCTCCTTGTCCCATGATGAGCCGACGGGGACGGAACTTCCAACACCTTCCCCGCCGTCGGGTTCCGGCCGCGGGGCGGCGGGCGGCCTGCGGCGGCGCGGATTCCGGGTTGCGGGCGCGTTTTCTCGCCCCCGCCGTGATAGGTTCGCGCCGGAGGACCTCGCGGTGCCGGTCATGGAGTCCGATTTCCGTTCCTTCATCGCGCGGACCCTCGCGGTCCTGCCGGGCGGCCTGTCGTCGGAACGCGCCGCCGAGTACGCGGAGGTCACGGACCGCATTGCGGCGCGGCTCGAAGGCCCGCGCCCCTGGTCCGGAATCCCCGGCGCCGTTCGTCGTGTCTTCTCCCCCCGCGGCTTCCTGTGGAACGGGTTCTACGTCCTCTGCGAGGACCGGCTCGTCCTCGGGGCGGCCGCCGGTCCTCCGGTCTGCGCGGAGCTGCCCCGCAGGGGCGGAGTCCACACCTCGGGGCTCTGCTGGGACGGGATCCTCATGAACCAGACGATCGCCGTCGCGCGCGTGGCCGACTGGCCGGGCTACGTGTCGTGCGACGGGGAGAGCGGACTCAGGACCCGATCCGGGCTCGTCGTCCCCATCCGGGACGCCTCGGGCCGGCCCGTGGCCGTGTGGGACCTCGACTGCACCGCGGAACTCGCTCCGGAGGACCCCTTCTTCTTCGACCGCGTCTTCGCCACGCTGTCGGCCCTGCTCGGTCCCGATCCGGCCGACCTTGCCGCGGTGCCGTGAAGATCCGGCGTTCGATTCTGATCCTTCTCTGTGCGCTGCTCGGTCTCGGAGCGGCTGCCTGGTTCGCCCTGACGCCCGGAGGTCGCGGCGCGGAAGCTGGCCTCACGGCGCCGCGGCCCGCCATCGGCGCCGCGCTGGCACTGGAGCTCCGGCACGACATCGAGGATGCGCTTCACGCGGCGGGTGCCGCGCCGGGGGCCCCGGAGCCCCTGTCGCGGCTCGGGCGTCTCTACCACGCCAACGGCCTTCCGAAGCTCGCCCGCGCGGCCTACGAGGCCGCGCTCTCCGCCGGAGAGTCCGGCCCGCGAACGCCGTACTTCCTCGGTCTCCTCTGCGCGGAGGCCGGTGACGCACCGGCGGCGGTCGCCGCGTTCCGCCTCGCTCTCCGGCGCGACGATGGCTATGCGCCGGCCTGGCGGCATCTGGCTCTGGCACTTCTCGATGCCGATGACGTCGATGATGCGGCCCGGGCCGCGGCGACCGCCGTCCGGCTCGACGCAACCGATCCTGCCGTCTTCATCGCGGAGGCTCGAGTCCGGCGCCGGCTCCGGCAGGACGCTCTCGCGGAGGCAGCTCTCCGGAAGGCCCTGGCCCTCGATCCGGGCCACCCCGCAGCCACGCAGCTTCTCGGCCTCGTTCTCAACGCCCTCGGGCGGAACGGGGAGGGCGCGGAGCTGCTCTCGCGGGCGCGCCCGAGCAGGGCGGCGGTCGTTCGCGATCCCTGGTTCCTCGACGTGAGCCGCCTGTCCTCGGGCGTGGAAGGGCGGATCGCAGAAGCCGAGTTCTACATCGAGGCTGGCCGGCCGAAGGAGGCAGCGAGGCTTCTCCGGGAGGCGGATGGCCGCCACCCGGGCCGCGCCGACGTGCTCGAGAAGCTGGGCTTCGCACGGGTCCGGTCGGGGGATCTGGAGGCAGCCGCGGAGGCCTACCGGCGGGCGGTTGCGGCAGCTCCTGCCGATGCGGGCCTTCGGGGGGCGCTGGCGACGCTCCTCCTCGATCTCGGCGAGAGCGATGCCGCGGGGCGGGAGGCCGAACGGGCCCTCGCACTCGATCCAGCCCTGCCCACGGCCAGGGCCGTGCGGGCGATCCGCCTTCACCGCGCGGGCGACAGCGCGGCCGCGGCAGCGGATCTCGAGGATCTTCTCCGCGATCATCCCGGCGAGGTCGCTGCCCAGGTCACGCTTGGCGACGCACGCGTGGCTCTCGGTCGCGTCGCAGAGTCGGTGGAAAGCTACCGCGAGGCCGTGAAGCGGCGCCCGGACTTCGCCTACGCCCATCGCCGCCTCGGACTCGCCCTCGAACGACTGGGCCGGCGCACCGAGGCCGTCGACGCACTCCGGCACGCGTGCCGTCTCGACCCTGCGGACAGGGATGCGGCCGACGCCCTGCGGCGTCTCGGCTCCCCGGCCTCCGCCGCAGGGCATGGACGGTGAGACGGCGCCTGCTCATTCTGGTTCTCCTGCCGCCGCTCGCATGCGGTGACGGGGCGTCCGGCGAACCACCGCGGGGTTCGCCGGATCGGCCCGCGGCGGCCGTGCCGCAGGCGTTCTGCTTCGTCGATGCGACGCTCGAATCGGGCGTCCGCTTCCGCCACGATGCGGCCATGACGGGGGAGTATCTCCTTCCCGAGATCATGGGTGGCGGCGGCGGTTTCCTCGACTTCGACGGGGATGGCCTCCTCGACATCTGCCTCGTGGATACCGGGCCCGTGTACGGGGAGGCGACCGCGCGACGCGCCCGCCTCTGGCGGAATCTCGGCGGCTTCCGTTTTCGGGAGGTGACGGCCGAGGCCGGCCTCGGGGGGCGGGGACCGGGCATGGGACTTGCCACTGGCGACATGGACAACGACGGCTTCGTGGATCTCCTCGTCACGGGCGTCGCCGGGAACATCCTCTACCGGAACCGGGGCGACGGGACCTTCGTCGATGTCACGACCGCGGCCGGCGTCACCGGTGGCGGCTGGTCGACGAGTGCGGCATTCCTCGATGTCGACGCCGACGGACTCCTCGACCTCTTCATCGGCCGCTACGTCGATGTGTCCGATCCGGCAGCGGTCCGGCTGAAGGTGTGTTTCGCCCTCACGGGCGCCCGGGACTACTGCGCGCCGGGAGTCTACGAGGCTCCCCTCCACGCGCTCCTATACCGCAACAGGGGGGAAGGACGCTTCGACGATGTGTCCGCGGAGTCGGGCATCGCATCGAAGGCCGGGACGGCGCTGGGCGTCGTGGCGACGGATATCGACGGCGATGGCCGTATCGATGTCTACGTCTCCAACGACCAGATGTTCAGCTTCGCCTGGATGAACCGGGGCGACGGGACCTTCGAGGAATCGGCTCTGACGCGGGGCGCCGCCGTGGACGACATGGGCCGTGTCCAGGCGGGCATGGGCGTCGTCGCCGTGGACATCGACGACGACGGCGACATGGATCTCTGGAAGGTGCATCTCTACCGCGAAGCCGCGATCCTCTATCGGAACGCGCGTGGTCGGTTCGACGAGGCCACCGGCGAGTTCGGCCTCGCCGCCCCCACGCGGCTCCGGACGGGTTTCGGCACCGCTGTGTTCGATGCGGATCTCGACGGACTCGCCGACATCTTCGTCGCCAACGGCCGCGTGCAGCTCGTGCCCGACCTCGTGGCCGCCGCCGACGTCTACGCGGAGCGGAACCAGTTCCTCCGCCAGGTCCGGCCCGGGCGCTTCGAGGACGTGACGGACGCCTCCGGTCCGGGTCTCGCGCCGGTGGAGAACAGCCGGGCGGCCGCTGCCGGCGATGTGGACAACGACGGCGATCTCGACCTCCTGGTGGTGAACTGCCACGGCGAGGCCCGGCTGCTCCGCAACGACACGCCGCGGCGAGGCGGTTTCCTCATGATCCGCGTGCTCGACCGCCACGGGCGCGACGCGCTCGGCGCCCGCGTGACCGTCCGCCTCGGGGCCCGAACGGTGACGGCCGAGGTCCGCATGGCGTCGAGCTATCTCGCGGCGGGAGATCCACGGGTCCACGTGGGGCTCGGATCCGCCGCCGTCGCGTCGGAGATCCTGGTCCGATGGCCGGGCGGCGCCGTCGAGACATTCGAGGGCGCGCCGGCCGGCTCTTTCCCCGTCCTTCGGGAAGGACGCGGCCGGCGCTGAACGGGCGCCGGGGCGGTCAGTCCGCCCGGAGGGCGTTGAAGAAGAGGTCGAACGTCCCGACGGTCTGGGCCCGGAATTGCGGCGGAATGCCGAAGAGGACGATCTGCCCCTTCTTCCGCCGGAACTCCGCCACGAGGGCCTTCCCGGCGATGATGGGTTCGCCCTCGATCCAGCCCGAGAGGAGGAGGTCCTTCGGCGCGAGGCGCACGAGCACGGTCCCCTCGCGGCAGTCGAAGGCGGGGCTTCGGTTGAAGAAGACGGGGAGCGAGCCCGTGTATCCGCGGGTGATGGCCGTCCCGGCGGCGATCTCGGCACGGAGGATCGATCCGGGGACGTTGAGCGCGGTCCGGCTCTTTCCCTCCGTCACGTCGGTCGCATCGAGATTGAAAGCGCGGACGGCCAGTTCCGTCGAGCGCTCGAGCGCCACGAGGCGACCGCCACCCTCGACGAAGGACACGAGGTGCTTCTGTCCCTCCGTGCCGATGCCGCCGCAGTACTCAGCGGGCATGGTGCCGCGGGCGTTGCCGTTCAGGATCGTTGCGGCGGACTGGCTCGGGAGCACGAGAACATCGAGGGCGGTGCCGAGCCGTCCGCGGCGCATGTCGGCGTCGGTGACGGTGACGTACGGAATCCGGTGTCGTTCGAGGAGCCAGCGGGTCCATCCCTCATCCATGCTTGCGGTGAATCCCCGGTAGAGGCCCACGCGGGCGAAACGCCCGCGGTCGGGGGGCTCCTGTCCGGGCGAGAAGCCGGACGGACCGAAGTCGAAGTCCGGGCCCGACAGGTCGGCCTCGAAGGGGTCCGCGAGGACGTCGACGCGGATGTCGAAGAGCTGCGGGAGGCAGTGGGCCGTCGCGTCGTAGGGGCGGCGGAGCTCCCCTGCCGGCGTGCGGATCTCCGGGTAACGGCGGGGCTCGAGGAGGGCCCTCGCGAAGGCGCCGAAGGGCTGGGACGAGAGGACGACAGCCGTCCCTTCCGGATAGGTCGTCCCTCCCGCCGCGAAGGGCTTCTGCGCCCGTCGAACTTCGACCTCGGCGAACCGCAGCGTCTCGATGAGGTAGCGGCAGTGAGCGGCCTTCGGCGGATCCATGGGGATCGCGAATCCGAAGGGCCGGATCCCCGGGTCGATGGCGCTCCGGCCGATGGCGAGGACATTCGAGACCCAGGCTGCGCGGTTCCTCGCTGCCTGACCGAGGACCGCAAGTTCCGAGGCCACGTCGTAGCGGACGATGTCGCGGAGCGTCCACGTCCCTCCCGGGAAGGGGGCGGTCGCGCCGGGAGCGGCGTTCTCGGCCGTCCCGCCGCCGTTCCCGGAGGTGGCGCCCCGGCCGGCGCGCCGACGTCCGACCTCCACGGACGTGGCGTAGTCACAGGAGGCGCATTCCGTGAGGAAGCGAAACCCTCCGTGGTAGGGCTGGTAGGCGCGCGCCGGCGTCCACGCGTCGAAAATCGTCTCGCTCACGACGCCGGCGAATCCGCGCCGGCCCATCTCGGCCACCACGGCGTGGCCGAGCGTCCGCCCGAACTCGACGAGGCGCGGGTCGATGTTCGGCTCGTAGGGATCCATGTAGGGCGGTACGAAGAGGCGAGGTCCCTGCGCGCCCATCTGGTGGACGTCCACGACCACGTGGGGGTTCCACCGGTTGTAGATTCTCTCCACGGTGAGCCGAGTCTCGACCTGCGTGAACAGGAACCAGTCCCGGTTGTTGTCGTGTCCCACATAGCGATGGTAGAGCCACGGCATCGCCGCGCGTTCGTGCGGCGTCCCGAGGTTCTTCCGGTACCACGCCACCACGGACTCGTAGCCGTCCGGATTGTGGGCCGGGACGATGAGCGTGATCACGTTGTCGAGGATCGCCGCCGTCTGGGGCGAGTCGGCCCGAGCGAGGATCTCCGAGAGGGCCATGGCCGCCTGGGTCCCGCCGACCTCGTTCGAGTGGATCGTGAAGTTGAGGTTCACGATGGCCCGGGCGCGCGCGAGAAGATCGGCAGCCTCTTCGTCCCCGAGGCCGCGGGGATCCACGAGGCGGCGGTTCGCCACGCGGAGCGATTCGAGAACCTTGTGATTGGCCGGCGAGGTGATGACGGCCATCAAGAGCGGGCGGTCTTCCGTGGTCTTCCCGAGATCCTCGATCACGACCCGGTCCGGCCACTTCTTCGCGATGGCAGCCATGACGGCCCGGACCTTCGGCCAGTCCGGAAGCGTCTTCTCGGCGCCCGGCTCGTGGCCGAGGACCGAGGTCACGAGCGGGGTCCGGATGTCCTGCGCCGTCGCGACGGAGCCGACGAGGAGGAGAGCGGAGAGAATCAGGCGCATGGCGGCCTCCGGAGAATGTCGCGCGCGGGGCGGCGTCGTTCGGCGTCTTGCCGGGCACGGGCGCTGCGTACACTGTAGCCGATGGGTGCGGCCGTCGCGAAGGCGCTGCTTCTCCTCCTTGCCGCGATCCTCGTGGCGGCGAACGTGTTTGCCTTCGCCTTCGTGGACCCCTGTACGTTCTTCGCCCTGGTCTTCGGGGATCTGGCCGCCGCCGTGGGCCTCATCTCGGCCTGGAACCGTGTCTCCCGGGCGGCGCGCCAGGCGGCCTCGGAGGCGGGCGGCAGCGATGGCGCGCCGGATCAGGATGCGCCGGTCTGACCGGCCTCCTCGCCGGGCCGGCGGAACCGCGGAATGACCTCCGCCTCCTCGTGGAGCGGCACGCGGTCTCCGAGCCGGAGGGCCGCCACGTCGCGGAAGCCCGCCGTGTCGCGGTCCCGCCCGCGGACGAAGACGCCGATCCGCTGGCCCGGTCGATCGAGTGCGCGATCAGCGATGGCGAGGCCCATCTGCCGGCCGTCGACGACGCAGGCGCTCGTGACGAATCCCGAGACCTGGCCCTTTCCGTTCACGATGGGGTCGCCCGGGTGGATGACCCGGATGCCCGTCCGCATCATGCGGAATCGGAGGATCCTGCGACGGCTCGAACCGAGGCGCCTGCGGAGGGCCTCCCGGCCCACGAAGAAGGGCTTGTGGAACTTGACGAAGGCTCCGTACCCGGCCTCGATGGGGTCGAGGTCGTGGTCGCCCGCAAGCTCGTGGCCGAAGAGAGGGAATCCCGCTTCGGTCCGCGTCGAATCCCGCGCACCGAGCCCGGCGGGCCGGACGCCGTCCGGGGCCCCGGCCTCCAGGATTGCGCGCCAGAGGCGGACGGCCTCGTCGGGATGCACGAAGAGCTCGTAGCCGGTCTCCTCGCCGGTGTAGCCCGTGCGCGACACGACGACGGGGATGCCCGCGAGGGTGGCGTCGGCGATCTCGCTCTTCCGGAGGGCCGATAGAGCGGTTCGCGACGCGGGGTCGGCGGCGAGCCGGAGAAGGACATCCCGAGAGACAGGACCCTGGAAACCGAGATCGATGAGGCGGTCGGCCCCCGCTTCGGGGTGCTTGAGATCGCGGATCGTGACGCCGCCGCCCACGTCCACCTCGGGGCGTGCCTCGTCGAGGATCACGGTCCGGGCTGCTGCCGCCCTGAGCCAGGCGAGGACGCGGTCCTGATTGGCGGCGTTGGCGACGACCATGTAGCGGTCCGGGCTCCGCTGGTAGATGAGCAGGTCGTCCATGACCCGGCCTGCCGGGTCGAGAAGATACGTGTACTGCGACTGCCCCGGGCGGATCCGTGGAACGTAGTTCGTCATCAGGATGTCGAGAAAGCGGCAGGCGTCGTCGCCGGAAACCTCGATGACGCCCATGTGGGCGATGTCGAAGAGTCCGGCCGCCGTGCGCACGGCCCGGTGCTCCGCCGCGATGCTCTCGTAGAGGATCGGCATCTCGTGGCCCGCGAAGGGCAGGAGATTCTTCCGATCGGTAAGCGCGAGATGCTCGGCATGGAGCGGCGTCCGGAGGAGGGGACCGTCGGCCGGCGTGAACTCGAACCGCTCCCTCGCGGGGGCATGGTGCCCCCGGGTCCGGACGGCCGCGCCGCCGATGAACCACGGCTTCGCGAGGCAGAGCATCTCCGGGGCATCCGCCGTGGGGATGCGCCGGAGCCGGAACTGGTCGAAGGCGGAGCGGCTCGGGAAGCGGGGCGCGAGAGTCTCGAGGGAATGGCGGACCACGGAGACCGGGCCGTTGATCTTGCGGAGGACATCGTCCGGGTCGAAGAGGATATACCCGTCCGAGAGTCCCCGGAGCCAGGTCTCGAGGGTCCGGGCCGTTGAAGCTGTCGTGGCGAGGGCGAAGCCGTGGTGACCCTCGGGGGACGTCGCGAGCCGCGCGAGAACGGCGCGGGCGAGAGTGTGCCCTTCGCCGTCGAGGAACCGCGTGTCCTGGCACGCTCCCTCGGTGAGGGCCGCCACGTCGCTCGTGGCCGCCTGCCGGAGGAAGTCGATGGCGCGCTCCCCGCGGATCTCGAGGCAGACCGGGTCCGCGTGCGGGGAGGCGCCGTTGTCTCCGGGCGCGTGGGGCGGCGGCCCGCCCATCATCTCCGCCACCTCGGCACGCACGCCGTCGAGGGCCGCGAGAGGGATCTTGCCGCGGCCGAGAAGTCCGCTGCCGCCGTGGACCTCGAACGTCTCGGTCGAGGCGAGGGTCCGCGCGATGAGCCCCGCGAGTCGCCGTACTTCGGGCTCGCCGAAGCCCATCTGGGCGATGATCGTGGCGCCGAGGCGGATCGCTGAGGGATGGGCGGCGGAGCGGTCGCCCGGGATCGTGTTCTTGTTGCAGGTGATGCCGGCGAGGTCGAGGATGTTGGCGGCGATGTCGCCCTTGAGAGGAGGTCCCTTCCTGCCGGGGATCTCCCGGAGGTCGAGCAGGAGGAGGTGGGTCTCCGTTCCGCCGGTGGCCACCGTGAACCCCCGGGAGACGAGCTCCTCCGCCAGCGTTCGGGCGTGGCCTTTCACGGCGGCCATGAGGTTTCGGAATTCCGGTGTCGCGGCGAGACGGAAAGCGGTGGCCTTGGCGGCGATCTGATTCACGTGCGGCCCGCCCTGCTCGCCGGGAAAGACGGCGAGATCGATCCTGCGTGCGCGCTCGGGATCCGTCGTGAGGATGATGGCGCCGCGGGGGCCGCAGAGGGTCTTGTGCGTCGTGAGCGACACGACGTCCGCGATCCCGACGGGGTTGCGGAGGAGTCCCGCGGCCACGAGGCCGGCCGGGTGCGAGATGTCCGCGAGAAGCGTGCACCCGCCGCGAACCTCCGCCGCGGCCTCCCGCAACGCCGCCCAGTCGATATCGAAGGGGCAGGCGCTGCCCCCGGCGATGATCATCTCGGGCTGATGCTCCCGTGCCTGGTCGCGGATGCGGTCGTAGTCGAGGCGGCCCGTTCGCGGGTCGAGCTCGTAGGGGACGATCCGGAAGAAGATGCCGGAGCGGTTCAGCGACGAGCCGTGCGTCAGGTGGCCCCCGTGAGGCAGGGCCATCCCCATCACCGTGGCCCCCGGCCGGACGAAGGCCGTGTAGATGGCGTTGTTCGCGGCGGAGCCCGAGAGGGGCTGGACGTTGACGTGGATGTCCGAGGGCCGGATCCCGCCCTCCGCCGTGCGGGCGAAGAGCTCCGCCGCGCGGCGAGCCGCCAGCACCTCGACGAAGTTCACGTACTCGCAGCCCTTGTAGTAGCGGCGGTCCGCGTAGCGGCGGTTGAAGGCGAGATGGCGATCGTGATCCTCCGCGAGATGGGCCTCGTCCCGGAGCATCCGGGTCGAGGGATAGCCCTCCGCGTAGAGGTTTCCGAAACCCGACGCGAGGACCTCGCGCACGGGTCGCGGACAGAGGCTCTCGGAAGCGATGAGGATGATCTTGCGTTCCTGCCGCTGCTCCTCGAATCCGACGAGAGCAGCCATCTCCGGATCCACGGCGGCGAGGTCGCGATCGAACCTGAAGGGGTGGGCCATCTTGACGTCCGGCGTCCGGCGCCGACACTCTTCTTCCACAGGATCGGAACGTGCGGCATGGTAACAGCCCGTCGGCGGGCGGAGCCGGCGTCCGACCGCGGAAGCGGGAGCCTCCCATGTCCCTCCCAGGGTCCCTTCTCTTCTCCGTGGCGGCGATCGTCCTCGAGGCCGCTCTCGGCGCCCAGGACCGGAGCCTCGCGGGCGAGCTTCCGCTCCGGTCACCCTTTGCCGGAGACGCGGATCCCGCCCTGCCGCGTCCTGAGTATCCCCGTCCCCAGATGGTCCGGGATCGCTTCGTGATCCTGAACGGGATGTGGGAGTGGAGCACCCGTCCGGAGGGAGACTTCGAGGCGCGGATCCTCGTGCCCTTCGCTCCGGAGTCGGCCCTCTCAGGGCTCATGACCGGACAGCGGATCCACGAGCGCACGCGCTATCGCAGGGCGTTTCGCGTGCCGGAGGCGTGGAGGGGAAGCCGCATCCTCCTCCAGTTCGAAGCGGTCGACTGGGAGGCTCGCGTCGTCGTGGACGGCCGCGACGCCATCGTCCATCGTGGTGGCTACGATCCATTCGGCTGCGACATCACGGATCTCCTCGGACCCGGTCCCGATCACGTCGTCGAGGTCCATGTCTTCGACCCCGCCGATCCGGCGCGGGGCGGAACGCAGCCCCGGGGGAAGCAACTCGGTTCGGAGGGGATCTGGTACACCCGGACGACGGGCATCTGGCGGAGTGTCTGGATGGAGCCGGTGCCCGTCTGCCATGCCACCGCGCTCCGGCTCGATGCCGGCGGGGACGGGCGGCTTGCCGTCTCTCTCGACGTCACCGGGGCCGGGAACCGGCCGCCGGCCGTTGCCGTGACCCTCCGGGGCTCCGACCGTCACGGCCGCGACGTGCATCTGTCTGCTCGCGGGGACGCGTCGTCACCTGTCATCGTCGAGGTGGCCGAGCCTGCCCTCTGGAGCCCCGACTCGCCGGCTCTCTACGATCTCGAGATCGTCCTCGAGGATCCCGGGACGTCGTTCCGGGATGTCCTGCGGTCCTACACGGCCTTTCGTTCCGTCACGGCAGCGGGACCCCGCATCCTCCTGAACGGCCGTCCCTTCTTCATCCGCGGCGTCCTCGACCAGGGGTACTGGCCTGAAAGCGGCCTCACGGCTCCGAGCGACGGGGCCCTCCGTTTCGACGTCGAGCTCGCAAAGAGCCTCGGACTCAACCTCGCGCGCAAGCACGTGAAAGTCGAAGACCGCCGGTGGTATGCCTGGTGCGACCGGCTCGGACTTGCCGTCATGCAGGACATGCCTGAGAGCCTGAACCTCGGTCCGGCCGCGGCGCGGCGCCAGTTCGAGGCCGAGCTCCGTGCCATGGTCCGAACGCTCCGCAGCCACCCCTCGATCCTCCACTGGGTCGTCTTCAACGAGGACTGGGGGAAGCCGGGTGCGTTCCAGGGTGAGATGGTGAAGGTCGTGCGGGGGCTCGATCCGACCCGGCCCGTCACCGACGCCTCGGGGTGGACCCAGCGCGAGGATACCGACGTCACGGATGTGCACGACTACGGGTCCGACCTCTCCCGCCACGGCGCCGCCAGCCCCCCACGCCCGCGGATCCTCGGCGAATGCGGCGGCGTGGCCTACTGGCGGGAGGGGCACACCTGGACCCGGGGATGGGGGTACACGACGGCGCGCTCGGAGGGGGCGTTCCTCCGGAGGATCGGCCGGCTCATCCGCGGAATCCATGGAGCGGAGAACCTGTCGGGTTTCGTCTGGACGCAGCTCACGGATGTCGAACAGGAACTGAATGGCCTCGTCCACTACGACCGCACGCCCAAGGTGGCGGCGGAGAAGCTCCGCTCCGTCCTGTCGGGGAATCTGCCGTCGCCCCGCACCATCGCGCCCGCTGAGTGGCTCGTACTCGGACCCCTTCCCGCCGGAACGGACATCGCCTCGGCCGAGAACAGCCCCGGCAATCGCGAGGCTCTCGGCCGGGCCCTCGGGCGCCAGTGGCTTCAGGCCGAAACCCGCCCGGAGCCGGCCGAAGGGGACCGCGTGGTCGTGGACGGCGGGACGCTCGCCTGGACGCTCGTGAGACCGCGCGGCGGCATCGTGGATCTCGCGCTCAGGTTCGGCGGCTCTCCCGCGAACTGCGTCGCCTACGCCGTGGGTCGCTTCGATCTGCCCTCGGCCGCCCGCGCGACCCTGCTCTTCGGCTCGGATGACGCAGCGCGCGTGTTTCTCGACGGCCGCACTGTCCACGAGATCGTGGCGGTCCGCGGCGTCGGACCTGCCGACGACGAAATGCCGGGCTTCCACCTGGCGGCGGGCCCGCACACCGTCGTCGTCAAGGTGGCCCAGGGGATCGGCGGCTTCGGCTTCGCCCTCGAGATCGAGCTCGAGGCTCCCTGAGCCGACGGACGCCTCAGCGTTCGAACATGGACTCGACGGGCACGACCTCGACGAGCGTGGCGCGGAGAGGCCATACCGCGATCTCCTTGTCCTCCGCGAGGACTTCGGCGAGGGTCTCCGTCGTGTAGGTGATGGATGACGGAGACCCGGCCCGGAGTTCTTCCGCCAGCGTGTCAGCGTCCGCGGCAACGATGGCCACCTTGATCCCGGACGGCCGGAGATGGCGTTTCACGGCGGCATTCACGGCCTCGATCGTCACCTTGGGAAGCTCGGAGGCGAGGAGGTCGATGAAGTCCTCCGTGCCGTACCAGGCGGAGTCGAGGCGGTAGCCGAGACGGCGGGAGATGTCCTGGGCGTAGAGCCTCGAGTAGTGGAGAAGGAAGGTCCGCGTCCGCTCGAAGTCATCCGCCGTGAGTCCGCGATCTACGAGGTGGTGAAGCTCCCGCATCGCCATGCGGAGCGCGAAGCGGGCGTGCTCCGGCGCCACGGGGCGGATCCAGATGGAGAAGAACTGCTGCCGCCTCGGGATCCCGGTCACGGGGAACGTGCTGCCGCCCGCCTGGATGAAGTTCTCGATGTACGAGTAGTCGCCGTAGTTGAGGCCTCGCATTCCGCGCATGCGGTTCATGAGGACGCCGTTGAACGTCCGGTGCTCGCCGAGCCACGAGTTGGCGATCATGAGCGGGATGAAGTCGGGATGGGACCGTGTGACGGGGATCGCGAAACCGAGCGAAATCGCCGTGGCCCGCGCGTTCTTGCGGACGATGCGGACGTGGAGGCCCTCGCCGGTCTCGAGCGGCGGCACGATCCGGCGGGGCAGGGTTCCTGACGGCAGCGCCGCGAGGTCGGCCCTCGCCCGGGCGGCGAAGGCCGGTGTGTAGCCGCCGGCGAGGCCGAGAGTGAGATGCGTGCGCAGGAGGACTTTCCGATGGAGGTCGCGGAGGTCTTCGAGCGTGCAGGCCCGCAGACCCGCCACCGTGCCCCCCGTGAGGCGACCGGCCGGATGTCCGTCGTAGATGAGTCCCTGGAGCGTCGCCTTGCCGAGGTTCTCGTCGTCCGTGCCGCGAAGCCGCCGTTCGATGTCGTTGACGGCGTCGGTACGGACACGTTCAAAGTCGGCCGTGTCGAACCGGGGGGCGAGCAGCACGTCCCGGAAGATCGACCAGAAGGCATCGAGCGTGTCCCGGTGCACGGTTGCGGAGAAGGTCGTGACGTGGAGATCCGTCCGCGCGGAGATCGAGGCGGCCATGGGATACAGCCGTTCGACGAGCGCGGCGTAGGGGAGCGATCGGGTGCCCCCGCCCGACATCAGCGCGGCCAGGAGGGCGGCCTGACCCTCGCGTCCCGGCGGATCCTCGAGGCTTCCCCAGTCGAGCACGACCTTGATGGCCACGAGGGGGTTCTCGGGCTCGGAGATCTCGACGAGCCTGACCTCGGCGAGGGCCTCCGGCGTCACGGCCGGCGCGGCCGAGGCCGCGTCGCGGAGCCGGACGACGGTGCGTCGCGCCTTGCGGAAGACCGCTTCGGCCGCGCCGCGGACGTCCTCCGGCGTCACGCGGTCGAGCTCCGCCCAGGCCGTGTTCACGGCCTCCGGATCGCCCGCGAGATTGATGTAGTTCGCCAGCGTCCTGGCCACGGCGTCCGCGGTCGACATGCCGAGGGCGAAACGGTAGCGCATGTGCGACCGCGCCTTGTCGAGCGCCGCGGGATCCGGTGGCGCCGCCGCCACGCGGGCGAGGGCCGCCTCGACGGCGGCCTCGACCTCGGTCATCCGGTCCGGGTCCTTGATCCGCGCGAGGATGAGGAAGAGGTAGGGATCGCGGTGCTCGTCGTTTCCGGCCGAAATGAAGTCGACGGTCTGCTCCTCGATGACGTACTTCCGATGGAAGTCGCTGTTCTCGGAGAAGCAGAGCTCGGAGACGAGGTCGAGGGCCCGTCCCCGGCGGTCGTCGGCTCGCCAGGCCGGGGCCTTCCAGCCCATGACGAGATAGGGGAGCGTCGAGCCCGGCCAGGTGAGATCGACGCGGCGTTCATCCGTCTGTTCGGGCTCGGCAGGGATCTCCGGCCGCTGCCCCAGAGATGCGTCCCAGGGTTTCCACGGTCCCCAGTGCCTGTCCGCGCGGGCGAAGACATCTGCGGGATCGACGTCGCCCACCACGAGCACGATGCAGTTGTCGGGGCGGTACCAGCGGTCGAAGAAGGTGCGCGAGTAGTCGAATCCGCCCGGCATGGCCTCGATGTCGGCGAGGAATCCCATCGTCGTATGGCGGTACGTGTGCGTGGTGAACGCCGCCTCCTGAAGCTTCTCGAACAGGAGCTGGAAGGGGCTCGAGGCGTTCTTGTTGTACTCTCCGAGGACCGCCAGCGCTTCCTTCTGGAAGGCCTCCTGAGTGTAGCGGAGGTTCATGAAACGGTCGGCCTCGATCTCCATGATCCGGTCGAGGGCCCCCGCGCCGGCGAGGATGTGGTAGCAGGTGTAGTCGTCCGTCGTGAAGGCGTTCGAGTCGGCGCCGATGGAGCGGAGCACTTCGTTGTAGGCATCCGCGCTGAAGCGCTCCGTGCCCCGGAACATCATGTGCTCGAAGAAATGCGCGAACCCCGAGCGCCCGGGCTCCACCTCGTTGCGCGAGCCGGTCCTCACGACGACGTAGTGCGCGACGGTTCCGGGGCCGGTGAAGGGCACCGCCACGACGCGGAGTCCGTTCCCGAGGGTCTTCTGGTGAATGGGGCTCCGGAAGATTCGATGCTCCTGTGCGGGAAGGCGGATGGAGGCGGCGCCAAGAACGGTCATGACCGCGAGGATCTCTGTGGCGAGCGCGAGGGTGCGCATCTCGGCAAACTCCGGCTGGATCATGGGACAGCCCTGTCGGACGACGGGGGGACGTCCGCACGGCGGAGCTGCCGGACGGGACGCGAACGATAGCACGGCTTCCGGGCGGCCGTCAGCGCCCCGTGCTGGCCACGAGCTCTCCGCGTCCGGCGAAGAAGTGCTCGATGAGCGTCACAGTCTCACGGAAGGACTTGCGGACGCGATGCGCGCCGATGAGACCGCCCATGAATCCGCTCACGGAACGGTAGAGACGCAGGGCCGTCTGACCGTCGCCGAGCGCCCGGAACTGGAACTGCACCTCGAAGTACTGGGCCAGCGCTCCGAAGACGGCGTAGAGGACCTTGTTCCCGCGGCACGCCTTCCCATCCCATCCCGAGGGGTCGAGGATGACGAGCCAGCCCTGGCCGGTGAGGAGGCTGCGGAGCGTATCTCGCTGCGCGGCGGGATCGCCCCGGAGCGTGAGGATGGCGTCGAGGCTCTTCGGGTTCGCCACCGGAAGGGCCGGGATGGGAGGGGGTGTGGGAGCGCCGGCTGTCATCATGACTTCGAGGGTCCCTTCGCGCCGCGGAACATGAGATAGCCCAGGAGCCCGAGCACGCCGAACGTCAGGAGATCGCTGGGTGCGAAGGCCACGGGGTGCTTCGCGGAGCCGAACCACGCGTCGAGTCGGTCGGGAATGAACTTGAGCACGGCCAGCGTACGGTGCCATCCGTTGTCGGGATCGTAGTTCTTGGTGTCGAGAGCGAGGAGCGTGGCCAGGATGGCGAGGATCGACGCGCCCGCGATGAGGCCCGAGCACCAGAGTGTGCCCTCGGGTTCGTCCTCGGCGTCCGGCGTGCGCCGATAGCGGCGATCGGCGATCTTCCGCACGATGCCGCCGAGGAACACCGGCATCGTGGAGGAGAGCGGCAGGTAGACCCCCACGGCGAAGGTGAGAGAACGGAATCCGAGGATCTCGATGAAGATGGCGATGGCCGCGCCGAGGAGGATGAGGTTCCAGGGCAGCGTGCGGGTGAGGAGGCCGTCGATCACCGTGGCCATGAGCTTGGCCTGGGGCGCCTGGAGGCGGCCGTAGCCGATGCCGTCGTTGCGCCGGTACCGGGCCTCGCCCGTCGCCGGATCCACGAGGAAGTTCCCCGCGTCGACGCCGCGCGGCACCTCCGCGGCGCCGAGCTTCATGAAACGGTAGGTCCTGCCGTCCTCGCTCGAGACGATGTCGTCGCCCCGTCCAAGCTGGGCGGCGGTGACGCGGAAGGGGGCGTCGAGGCGCAGCTCCCGCGCTTCGAGCTCGTTGAGGAGGTAGGCGGTCCATCCCACGGCGAGCACCGAAGTCAGAACGCCGACGAGAAGCGCTCCCTGCTGGCGGATCGGCGTGGCGCCGACGAGATAGCCGGTCTTGAGGTCCTGGGAGCACGTGCCCGCGTTGCTGATGGCCACGCAGACGATCGCGCCCACCATGAGCGCCACGCGGCTCCAGGCCGGCCCCTCCCAACCGAGGGCGAGGAAGATGCCGCAGGTGGCCATGAGGACGCCGATCGTCATGCCGGAGAGGGGGCAGGAGGATGAACCGACCTCCCCCGTGATCCTCGAGGACACGACGGAGAAGAGGAAGCCGAGGAGCAGGATGAGGAACGCTCCGATGAGGTTCATCTGGAAGAACGGCACGGCCCAGACGAAGCCCACGATGGCCAGGGCCCCGATGGCGAGGATGCCCACCGGCGTATCCCGCTCAGTGCGGAGCGCCGTTCCTGTGCTCACGCGGCCGCCAAGGAGGGACCCGGCGGAGGCCCGGAGAGACGATGCGATGGACGGGAAGGCGCGGATGAGGCCGAAGATGCCGCCCGTGGCCACGGCGCCCGCCCCGATGTGTTTCACGTAGTTCTTGAAGACCTCGTCGGGTCCCATGTCGGCGATGAGCTTCGTCGCCGGGGCGAGCGGCGCCGTGAGGCCCGACCCGAACAGCATGATCATCGGCACGAACACGAAGGATGCGAGAAGACTGCCGGCGACCATCATCATGGACGTGCGGTAGCCGATGATGTATCCGACGCCGAGGAGGGGCGGCTCGAAGTCGCAGGCGATCGTCGAGCCGCGAAAGAACGTCAGGGAGGACGCGGCCGTGATCTTGACGCCGCCGAGGACCGCGTGCAGGGCCTTGAAGCCCGCGCCCACGGCGGCGCCGATGAAGACCTTCTTCGCCGAGGTGCCGCCGCGCTCTCCGGCGATGAGGATCTCCGCGCACGCCTTTCCCTCGGGGTAGCGGAGGACACCGTGCTCCTTCACGATGAGGTAGCGGCGGAGCGGCACCATGAGAAGGACGCCGAGGAGTCCGCCGGCCAGGGCCGTGAGCGTCGTGAGCCCGACCTTGAGTGGATACCCGAGGAAGATGAGGGCGGGCACCGTGAAGACGACAGCGGCCGCCACCGACTCTCCGGCGGAGCCCACCGTCTGGGTGATGTTGTGCTCGAGGATGGCGCGGCGCCCGGCGCGACGCTTGAGGATCGCGATGGCGATGACGGCGATGGGGACCGAAGCTGAAACCGTGAGGCCGACCCGCAGCGCCAGATAGGTCGAGGCCGCCCCGAAGACGATTCCGAGGATGGCGCCGAGGAGGATGGCCCGGAACGTGAGTTCCGGGGCCGATTCGGTCGCCGGGACGTGGGGCGTGAACGGCGCGCCGCCGGACTCGCTCATGACTTGTCGCCCGCCGCGGCCATCCGGCGGAGCGCGATGCGTACGAGGGCGACGCCCATGATGCCGAAGCAGATGACGCCGAGGAGGTCTGGTGCGTGGGCGCCATAACGGCCGAGCCACTCTTGGAAGCTCCTGCCGGGATGCTGGCAGACATCCTCGAGCGTTCGCATGGGCTGGTCGGCCGTCGGCATGTCGATGGCCTTGAGTACGGCGGTGAGGATTCCCGTGAGGGCGCCGCCCGCCACGAGTCCCGTGGCAAAGAGCATGCCGGGGGAGACCTCGCTCTCCTCCTTCGCGCCCCGGATCTTGTCCGCGATGGCCCGGACGAGACCGCCGGCGAAGATGGCGGCCGTCGTGGCCAGCGGCAGGTAGGCGCCGACGGCCCAGGCGAGGGGGGACACGCCGCAGAGATAGACCATGAGCGCAAGCCCGGCGCCGACGAGGATGTAGCCCCAAGGGAGGCTCTGCGACATGACTCCCTTGATGACCGTGGCCATGAGAGTGGCCTGGGGCGCCGGGAATCGGTCCGAACCGATGCCATGAGCGCCAGCGGACTCCGCAAAGGTCGTGTCGAGCCACTTGATCGTGAGACCGATGACCAGCGTCGAGACGACGACCCCGATGACGAGGCCGATCTGCTGCCGGATCGGGGTGGCTCCGACGAGGAACCCCGTCTTGAGATCCTGGCTCGTGGCGCCTGCGTTGGCGGCGGCGATGCAGACGATCGCGCCGACCGAGAGGGCGATGGGCTGGTAGGCGTCGGCGCCCATACCCATCGAGAGGAACACGAGGCAGGTGCCGAGCAGCGTCGCGATCGTCATGCCGGAGATCGGATTGCTCGTGGACCCGATGAGGCCGACGATGCGGGACGACACGGTCACGAAGAGGAAGCCGAAGACGAGCATCAGGATCGACATGACGAGCTTCGCGCCGAAGCCCGTGTCGGGGAGGATCGGAAGCACGGCGAGGATCACGGCGAGGCCCACGGAACCGAGCGCCACGATGGAGATGGGGATGTCGCGCTCCGTCCGCGACTGCGCCGGGCCGCCCTGCCGCCGTCGCAGCGCCACGATGGACTCGCGGAGGGATCGGACGATGGTCGGCGTCGTGCGGATGAGCGTGATGATGCCCGCCATCGTGACGGCGCCGGCGCCGATGTAGCGGATATAGGCCTCGTAGAACTTCTTGGGCTCGCTGTACGTGGCGATCTTCGCCGGCGAGGTGCCGAGGGCCAGGAGATCGGTCGTGACCTTGCCTTCGGGGAGGAGCAGCGAAAGGAGCGGGATGAGCACGAGGTAGGAGAGGACGCCGCCGGCGACCATGATGCCGCCCACCTTCGGGCCGAGGATGTAGCCCACGCCCATGTACTCGGGAGAGACCTCCGCGGAGACCGTGGCATTGGGCAGCGTCGCCTTCCTGCCGGAGATCCAGGCGGGCGTCTCCTTCCAGATGGCGAGTGCGACGTTCAACGTCTTGTAGATGAACGCGAAGGCCACGCCCCCGAAGACGAGGCCGGCCATGCGACCGCCCTTCTCGCCGGCCACGAGCACCTCGGCGCACGCCGTGCCTTCGGGGTAGGGGAGCGTGCCGTGCTCCGCGACGATGAGAGAGCGGCGCAGCGGCACCATGAAGAGCACGCCGAGGATGCCGCCAACGGCCGCCAGCATCATGATCTGGAGATACTGGACGTACTTCTCGCCCTGGGCATCCGGCGAGAGGAAGATGAGAGCCGGGATCGTGAAGGCCACCCCTGCCGCCACCGACTCGCCCGCCGAACCGATGGTCTGGACGATGTTGTTCTCGAGGATCGTCGGCCGTCCGAAGAAGCGCAGGACCGAGATCGAGAGGACCGCGATGGGGATCGAGGCTGAAACCGTGAGCCCGGCCTTGAGGGCGAGGTACACGGTGACGGCCCCGAACAGGATCCCGAACAGCGAGCCGAAGACGACGGCCTTCAGCGTGAATTCCGGGATCTCGACGTTCGCGGCGACGTAGGGCTTGAACTCGGCGGCCGGCTTCCTGGCCGGCTCCGGTGCGGGCATGTGCGCCAAAGTTCTGTCTCCTTTTCGGTTCCGCTCCGCTCTGGCGCGCGGATGCTACCCGTCCGCTCATCGCCCCGTCAAGTGGAAGGAGGATGGAAGCTCCTCCGCGTGCCATACTTCCGCGCGGAGGTGCGACGACCCATGAGAGTCTCTCTCGCCGGCGCGGGCCGCGCCGGCACTCATCTCTTCGCGGCCCTCGTGCGGTCTGGGATGGAGGCTGGCCGCGTCTGGGACCGCCGGGCGGAGGCCGCGGAGCGGGCCGTGCGCCTGGCCGGAGCCGGGGAGATCGCGACGAGCGCGGGGGAGGCCGCGGCGGACGGCGGCGTGCTTCTCGTCGCGGTGTCCGATGGCGCCATCGCCTCCGTGGCGGCGCGCATCGTCGGCGAGGCCGGCGACCTTCGGGGGCTCCTGGCCGCCCACCTGTCCGGGATCGTCCCGGCTTCGGCCTTGGCGCCGCTCGGAGCGCGGGGAGCCGCCACGGCGTCCTTCCATCCTCTCCTGAGCCTCCCGGACCCCGGAACCGGGGTCGTCTCCTTCGCCGGCGCCGCCGTGGCCGTCGAGGGCGGCGACTGGGCATGCGCGGAACTCGCCGCCCTCGCACGGCGGCTTGAGGCAGAGCCGTTCCGCATCGACGCGGCCCGCAAGCCCGTCTACCATGCCGGCGCCGCGCTCCTCGGCAACGGACTCGTGGCCCTGGTGGCGGCGGCGCGGGCGCTCGTCTCCGCTGCCGGGCTCGAGCCCGAAGCCGCCGTTCGGGCCCTACTGCCCCTCGGCCGCGGAGTCCTCGACAACATCGCCCGCCTCGGGCTCGATCGTGCTCTTACGGGGCCCGTCGCCCGCGGCGACGCGGAGACCGTGGGTGTCCATCTCGCGGCCATCCGGCGACTCGCCCCGGAGTTCGAGTGCCTCTATCGGGACCTCGGAAAGGGGCTCGTCGCCGTCGCGTCGCGGGGTGATCCGCCGCCGCGACCCGAGGCCCTCCGCGCCGTGGAGGACCGGCTCCGGGACGAGAGCCCATGATCGTTGCGACCCTCGACGGCCGGACCTCGAAGGCGGTCATCGACAGGCTCAGGACTCTCCCCGTATCGTTCGGCCCGGAGGAGATCCTCCCCGAAGTTCGCATCGACCTCCTCGACGATCCGGCGCCCGAATTCCTGGTGGCGACGGAGAGGCGGGTCCTCATCACCTGCCGCCGGCCGTCGGACGGCGGAGCTTTCCGCGGGAGCGAGGAGGAACGTCTCCGCCTCTTGACCCGCGCCGCGGCTCTCTCTCACCACCTCGTCGATGTCGAGATCGATGTCCTCGCGCGCCAGGGAGATCTCCGTCCGGAGCGCCTCGTCGCTTCCCACCATGACCTCGTATCGATGCCCCGCGACGTGGCGGCGCTCCGGGATGCGGCGCTGCGACACAGACCGGCGTTTGTGAAGATCGTTGCCACGGCGCGAACCCTCCGGGATCTCGTGTCCATCGCGGACTTCCAGGCGGAGGCTCCGGACACCGCCTTCTTCTCGCTTGGCGAGCTCGGGCTCGTCACGTGGCTTCTGTTCCGGCGTCTTGGTGCCCCTGTGGCGTTGGTGGCTGCCGACCGGCCCG
>CAYQRN010000053.1:0-22501 GCA_964419995.1 uncultured Planctomycetia bacterium | reverse complement strand
CTGGCGCCAGGCAATCTCCGTGCTCGTCGAAGAGGCCGTCGCGCGCGCTCTCGAACGCCGGCGCGAAGGGCCACCGGTCGACCTCTACCTCACCGACGTGCGGTCCCGATGCTGCCCCCGGCACACCGAAAACGTCACCCGAGCGCTCCGCCGGATCCTGGCCCAGGCCCCGAGCACAGACGCCGCGGGGATGCTCGCCTACCGGGAGGCCCGTCTCGCCGCCGGCGCCAGCCATCGAACCGCCAACGCGGAAATCGGCGCCTTGAGCGCCTGCTTCGCTTGGGGCGTCAGGGCGGGCTTGGTGGCAACGAACCCCCTCGCCACGATCCGCCCCCTCCCCCTCCGAGAGGGCGATCTCCGGAAGCGCCGGAGGGCTCTCACGGACGCTGAGATCGACGCATTCCTCAGCGCCGCGGAACGCCTCGACCTGGCGTCTGGGACGCGCGTTGGGCTCGCCTGGCGCGTTCTCCTCGAGACGGGGATGCGCTGGTCCGAGGCGACGCGGATTCGGAAGGCCGACCTCGTGAACGGGACCATCGCTCTACGGGCCGCGACGACGAAGGCGCGCCGCGCCCGCCGCATCCCCGTGCGCCCCGATCTGTTCGCCGCGCTCGTCGAGGCATCGACCGATGACCCGATCCTACGCGACCCGAAGGGACGGCCGTGGATCCGTGCGAGGCACCGTCTCGCGCGTGATTGGTTCCGGCGGACGCTCGCGCAAGCGGGGGTCGATCGTGAGGATGCGGACGGGCGGAGCCTCGACATCCACGCCCTGCGCGTGACCGCGTGCTCGCGCTTCCTGAGGCAAGGCGTGCCCATCGAGGTCGTGGCCAGGGTCCTCGGACACGCAGACATCCGAATCACGGCGAAGGTCTACGCGGACCTCGGGATCGAGGACCTCCGCCGCGCGCTCCGGAAGGCCTGGGTCTGAGCGGCTGGCGTCCCGCCTACGAGGGCGTCACGCTTCTACGTCTCGTCTCTCGGCGGCGGCTGCAGTGGCGTCCTGAGCTCTTCCCGACGCTTGCCACGCTCGGCGCTCTGCTTGCGATGCGAGTAGACGAAGAGCCCGATAAGCGACACGAGCGAGCCCAGCGCGGAGGTTGCACCGGCGATATCTCTGCCCACGCAGATCGCGATCACGCCTCCGATGATCGCCAACGAGCCGAGGATGAAGGCGCAGACCTGTCCTCTCGACTGGGCCCGGATGTTGCCACCCACAACGGCCGTCTCAAGCCCATGGCGATGAGTTTGGTTCAACTCCGCCATCCTCATGAGTCGCTCAGGGAACGAGGGGTCTATTCGGCCGAAGTGTTCCAGAATCTCCGGTGGCGGGATCGGACCTTGAAATGTCCGGACCTCGGCATGAGCAACCGACACCTCGCGCTGCGCAGGGCGGCGGAGACCATCATCGCGATTGCGGCGGCTGCTCATGGTCGTCGCTTTTCTCGCGAGCGACAACGTTCATCGCGTCGACGATATCCTGCCCAACGTCCTTCCAGTCGAGGCGCATGGCGAGTTCATCCGCCGTCTCTGGACCGGGGCTATCGTTGTAGTCGTCGAAGGCGCCGAACAGATCGATCGCGCGACCCATGCCCGAGAGGAAGGATGGATGTGCGAAGAGAAACTGGCTCATGGTTCTTCTGACGATCAAGGTCTGCGGCGACGAACTCGGCACCCCTTCTACGGTTCGGCCAAGCGGGCCACCAGCCTCAAGACGGCAGAAATCGGTGCGTCGGCCGGTTTCCGCGAAGATTCTTCTTGTGCACCCAAGATATAGAAGAAGCACAAGTCCGCCTTCGCGGCGAGGTAGCAGGCTCGGCGCCCTTACGGACGCAAGACCGGCCGACGCCCGGTTTTATGCCAGCGAGGACGACGGGACTCGAACCCGCAACCCCCAGATCGACAGTCTGGTGCGCTAACCAATTGCGCCACGTCCCCGGGTTCCCGGAGCCCGTCCGGAACGGACGGGGCCGGACGTCGGACGCCCGGCGGATCTCGCGAGAGCGGGATTATAGGGAAGGTTGGGGGCCTCGCAAGCGAGAGCGAAGGGGCCTATCCAGGGGCTCGGCGGCGCACGAGCGGGGGAAAAAAGAGGCGGCCGATCCGGAGCTTCCGCCCCGGACCGGCCGTCCAACCGTCCTCTCTCCGCCTGGAGAGTCCCGAAGATCAGGCCCGCGCGGCACCCGCCCGGGCCATCCTCCGTCCCCTGCGCGGCGGACCGCCGCGCCCTCCCCACACACGCCTGACTCCCGACGCGCCCGTTCCCGCGCGTTCGCGGGCCGGGCACCGTCGTCGCCCATGTCGGTCCTTCCGGCTCCACGCTCATTCTCGGATGAACCGGCGGACGCTTGAACCCGGAGACCCGGCCTCCGTTCCGGCCGCCGCGCGAGGCCTCCCCCGGGGTCCCCGCCGGAAGACGGGACGGACATGGAGTTGCGACCGTCCGGCGACGGGGTGTTACCCTCCGCGACGTTCCGGAGAGGGCCATGAAGGGAGCCACGCGCACCGGCCGCAGCCGCGAGATCGTGGATCTGCTCGAAACGCCGCTGCCGGGGAACAAACGCCGGCTCGGGAGGGTCCTCGACGCCCTCCTCCTCCTCGCGCCGGTGGCCGTAGTCGTCCGCCTCGCCGTGGGGGAAGGCGTGGCCCTCTTCGTCGTGTCGAGCCTCGCGCTCGTGCCGCTCGCCGGCCTCATGGGCCGGGCCACGGAACACCTCGCGGCGCGGACGAACGACACCATCGGCGGGCTCCTCAACGCAAGCCTCGGGAACGCCGCCGAGATGATCATCGCCGTTGTAGCCCTCCTCCGGGGCCATCAGGAGATCGTGAAGGCAAGCCTCACGGGCTCCATCATCGGCAACCTCCTCCTCGTCCTCGGCTTCGCCGTCCTCGCCGGCGGCTGGCGCCGCGAGCGCCAGACCTTCAACCGCACGGCGGCGGCAACCAACGCATCGATGATGTTCCTGTCCGTGGCGGCTCTCCTCGTGCCCACGCTCCTCTTCGAGCTCCACGTCCTCGGACCCGACGAGACCCGCGTCGTCGGCACGCTCTCCCTCTGGATCGCCGCGATCCTCATCGCGACGTACGGAGCTTCGCTCCTCTTCTCTCTCGTCACGCACCGCGCCGCGATGGCCTCCACCGGCGAGGGAGGGGACCACCACGGGCCTGTCTGGAGCGTCCGGAAGTCGGCCCTCATCCTCCTCGGGGCCACGGCGGGCGTGGCGGTCCTCGCCGAGTTCCTCGTGTCGTCGGTCGAGTCCGCCGCCCACGTGCTCGGCCTTGGCCCCGTCTTCGTCGGCGTGGTCGTGGTGGCCACCGTCGGGAACGCCGCCGAGCACTCCGCGGCGGTCCTCACGGCCATGAAGGGGAACATGGATCTCGCGATGTCGATCTGCGTCGAGTCGTCGAAGCAGGTCGCCATGTTCGTGGCGCCGCTCCTCGTCATCGCCGGCGCGGTCGCGGGCCGTCCCATGGACCTCCACTTCACGACCTTCGAGGTCGTGGCGGCCGCCCTCGCCGTGGCCGCGGTCGTCCTCATCTCCCAGGACGGCGAGTCCAACTGGATCGAGGGCCTCCAGCTCCTCGCCCTCTACGCCATCCTCGCGGTGGCCTTCTTCCACGTCCGTTGAGCCCCCTTTCAGCCGGACGGGCCGGCGTGCCGATAGCCGGACACGCGGTCTTCGCCTCAGTGGAGGCCGGGAACGGCGGCCCCTGCGCCGCCGCGAGGGATCGGGACACGACGGATGCGCACGGCGACTGCTCCACCGCTGCGGAGACAGCTCCTCCGGTCGGCCCTCGCCGTCGCCGCGGCAGGCATTGTCGCCGTCTCCGGACTCTTCATCGCCCGCGAGGTCGAGTCCACGCGGGCGCGGCGCCTCGACGCCTCCGGTCGCCTCGCGGACCGGGCCGTCGCGGCCCTCGCGCGCTCAGGCGGCAGCGCGACCTCGACAGATCTCGCCTCCGCCGCGGCGGAGGCCGGCGCGCTTGCGGCCGTCCTCCGCGCGGAGGACGGGCGTGAACTCGCCCGCTGGTCCCGGTACGACGCCGTGGACCTCCGCGACATCGCGGCCGGCGACGCCACCGACGGGACGGACGGCCTCCTCGCCTTCGTCGCCCGCCCCCTGCGCACGGAAGGAGGCGCCCCGGCCCGCCTCCAGGTGGTCTTCGACCGCAGCACGGACATCGACGGACACCTCGCCTCCGCCGCCCTCGCGGCCGCGATCCTCGCCGGGGCCGCGCTCGCCGCCGCCCTCGCGGCGCACCGGCTCGGCCGGCGCACTCTCCGCCCGCTCGACGAGCTCCGCGACACCGTGGCCGGCGTCGCCCGCACCTGTGATCTCTCGGCCCGCACCGTGGCCGGAGGGCCTGCCGAGGTGGACGCCCTCGCCACCGAGGTCAACTCCATGCTGGCCGTCCTCGAACAGCGCGACACCGGCCGGCGCGCCGAACAGGCCACGCTGGCCGCGGACCTGGCGGCGGCCCGGGAGTCCCTCCGCGTCGCGGCCGAGAGCGCCGGCGCCGCGGCCCGCGCCAAGTCGATCTTCCTCGCCAACATGAGCCACGAGGTCCGCACGCCCCTCAACGCGATCCTCGGGATGACGGAGCTCGCCCTGTCCGCGACGGATCGCTCCGCGCAGGAGGAGCACCTCCGCGTCGTGCGCGAGGCCGCCAACACCCTCCTCGCCATGGTCGACGATCTCCTCGACGTGGCACGCCTCGATGCCGGACACGTGACGCTCGAAGCCACCGGATTCGACCTCCGCGGGGCCGTGGCTGAGGCCGTGGATCCCTTCGTCGGCCGCGCCAGGGGCAAGGGACTGCGCTTCTCGATCGCCGTGGACCCCGGCGTTCCCGACCGCGTCACGGGCGACGTCCGGCGCCTCCGCCAGATCCTCGGGAACCTCGTCGCGAATGCCGTCAAGTTCACGGAACGGGGCAGCATCGACGTGCGCGTGACGCCCGGCCCCGCGGAGGACGGCGCCGCGTGCCGCCTCGCGTTCACGGTGCGGGACACGGGCATCGGCATCACGGAGGACATGCAGGATCTCCTGTTCCAGGCCTTCTCGCAGGTGGACGGCTCGGCCACGCGGACCCACGGCGGCACGGGCCTCGGACTTGCGCTCTGCAACCGCCTCGCGAGCCTCATGGGGGGAACGCTACGCGTCGAGAGCGAACCCGGGCGCGGGAGCACGTTCACCCTCGCGCTGGACTTCCGCCGGGAGATCGAGGCGCCGGGCGCCCTGCGCGGAGAACAGGTCGCCGCCGCCGGCCCCCCCGTCCTCCCCGCGCCGAGCACCACCGGTGGTCGCCGCCTCCGACTGCTCATCGCCGAGGACAATCCCGTGAACCAGCGCGTCGCCGAGCTGATCCTCGCCCGTCTCGGCCATGTGACGGCTGTGGCCGCGAACGGGGCGGAGGCTGTCACCGCCTGGCAGGACGGCGCCTTCGACGCGATCCTCATGGACGTCGCGATGCCGGTCATGAGCGGGCTCGACGCGACGACGGCCATCCGCCGCCTCGAGGCCGGCGCGAGCCACCGCATCCCCATCATCGCTCTCACGGCCAACGCCATGCCCGGCGACCGCGACCTCTGCTTCCGGAGCGGAATGGACGGCTATCTCCGCAAGCCGATCCGGACGGACGAGCTCGCCCGCGTCCTCGAGGCGATCTCGGCCGCGGCAGAGGCCGGGCGCCCCTTCGCCTGCGGCGTTCCGGAGGCGGTCTGACGGCGGGACTTGCGGCGAAAACGGCCGACTCCCGGAAGGAACAGGATGCGCCGAGCGTTAGAATCTCCGGAGGCTCCCCGCCTGCGCGCACCGCCGCGGAGAGGGGGCGCCTCCGTCGCATCCGCCCGGAGCCGTCGCTCCGGGCCGTGGATCGAGAGTAACGGGACGGCACCGGACCTGTCCGGGCGGCCCCGATGATCGAGGAGCGAAGGACCATGGCCATGACGCGCGCGATCGCGTTCGCCGCCGTGCTCGCCCTCGCCGCTTCCACCGCGTCGGCCCAGGACGACGCCAAGGATCGCGGCAAGGGCGGCCTCGGAGTCGGCGACGTCGTGAAGGAGCTCAAGCTCAAGACGCTCGACGGGAAGGAGATCACGCTCGGCTCCCTCCGGAAGGGGACCGTCCTGGTCCTCAACTACTGGGGCGCCGGCTGACCGCCCTGCAACGTGGAGGCTCCCCAGTTGGAGAGCGAGATCCACGCGAAGTTCAAGGACCGGAACGTCATCGTCGTGGGCGTCGGCGTCGGAGCCGGCAAGTCCGGCCTCAAGGCGTGGAAGGAGAAGCACAAGCTCACCTACGCCCTCGCGGACGACACGAAGTCCTTCCGCCTCTTCGCGGGCCAGGACGGCTCGATCCCGCGGAACGTCGTCATCGGCCCCGACCGCAAGGTCGTCCTCAACGCGCTCGGCGCCAACGTGCCCGCCATCGTGAAGGCTATCGAGGACGTGCTCGCGCGCGGCAAGACCACCGACGCGCCCGTCGCTCCCTCGAAACCGTGAACTTCGCGGCCGGCGGCGCCCCCCCCCCGCCGCCGGCCGCCCCCCATCCTCCCCGGCGCCCGAAGTTCCACCGGACGGAGTTGAAAACGGGGCCGCTTCGCAAAAGATTCTGCGCGGCCGTCGCGCCGGGCCGGGAGGGATCCCGGACGGAGAGCGGCAGGATCGCCGAACCCCCGTAGAGTCCGTCCCGAAGTCACAACCCCTGACGCGTCAGCGAGCGCAAGGAGTCCTTCATGGCGTACGTCGTCGCCGAACCCTGTGTGAAGTGCAAGTACACCGACTGCGTCGAGGTGTGCCCCGTCAACTGCTTCTACGAGGGCGTGAACTTCCTCGCGATCAACCCCGACGAGTGCATCGACTGCGGCGCCTGCGAGCCCGTCTGCCCCACGAAGGCCATCTTCGCCGAGGCCGACCTCCCCGGCAAATGGTCCGAGTGGACCCAGCTCAACGCCGAGTACGCGAAGGTCTGGCCCAATATCTCCGCCAAGAAGGACGCCATGGCCGAGGCCGAGGAGTGGAAGGAGAAGGAGGGCAAGCGCGACCTCCTTGATCCGAACCCCTTCCAGGGCTGAGCCGCTGTTCCGGCCGCCGCGCACCCCGGTGCCGGCGCGCGCCCGACGGGTTCCGGCTCCGGCCGGAACCCGTTTCCGTTTCCTGCATCCTCCCGCCATCCCGGCACGCACGCGCCCGCGGCGCGCCGGTCGTTTTCCAGCCGCGCCGCGGACGCTATAACCACCGACCCTCCCACCGGCCCCGGGACGCCTGATCCGCGGGGGCCGGATCTGACGACGACTCCACACGGAGTTCCCCCGTGCCCCCGCGCGACCCTGAACCGTCCCTCCTCGCCCCCGCCGACTCGTTCGCCCGCCGCCACATCGGCCCGCGGGATGCCGACATCGAGGCCATGCTGGCCGCCGTCGGGGCACCGTCGCTCGAAGCCCTCATGGCGGAGACCGTCCCCGAGGACATCCGCCTCCGGCGCCCCCTCGACCTCGGCCCGCCCGGCGGCGAACACGAGACACTGGCGGCCCTCGATGCCATCGCCGCGCAGAACCGCGTCCTGCGATCCTTCATCGGGATGGGTTACCACGGCACGATCACGCCCCCCGTGATCCGGCGCAACATCCTCGAGAATCCCGGCTGGTACACGCAGTACACGCCGTACCAGGCCGAGATCTCCCAGGGGCGCCTCGAGGCGCTCCTCACATTCCAGACCATGGTGGCGGACCTCACGGGCCTCCCCATGGCCAACGCCTCGCTGCTCGACGAGGCCACGGCCGCAGCCGAGGCCATGGCGCTCTGCCACGAAGCCGCCGCAGGACGCCGCACCCGGTTCTTCGCCGCCGACCACTGCCACCCGCAGACGCTCGCGGTCCTCGGCACGCGGGCCGAGGCCCTCGGGTTCCGGCTCGACACCGGCCCCGTTGCGTCGGTGGATCTCTCCGCCGGGGATGTCATGGGCATCCTCGTCCAGTACCCGGCCACCGATGGCGCGATCTTCGACCTCGAGCCGCTCGTCCGGAAGGCCCATGCCGCCGGCGCCCTCGTCGTCGTGGCCACGGACCTCCTCGCCCTCGCGCTCCTCCGGCCGCCGGGGGAATACGGCGCGGACGTGGCCGTGGGATCCGCCCAGCGCTTCGGCATCCCCATGGGCTACGGCGGCCCCCATGCCGCGTTCTTCGCCACGCGGGACGAGTGGAAGCGGCTCATGCCCGGCCGCATCATCGGCGTCTCGCGGGACGCACTCGGCAATCCGGCCCTGCGCATGGCTCTCCAGACCCGAGAGCAGCACATCCGGCGCGAGAAGGCCACGAGCAACATCTGCACCTCCCAGGTGCTCCTCGCCATCATGGCGGCGATGTACGCGGTCTGGCACGGCCCCGAAGGCCTCCGCGACATCGCCCGCCGGGTCCACGGCCTCACGCAGGCACTGGCGGCGGGACTCCGGGCGCTGGGCTGCCTCCTCCGGCACGACGCCTGGTTCGACACACTCGCCGTGCACTCGCCCGGACGGACGGCCGCGGGCATCGTCGATGACGCGCGGGCCCGCGGCATCAACCTCCGCGCCCTCGACGCCAACACGACCGGCATCGCGCTCGACGAGACCGTGGAGGCCTCCGATCTCCGGACGCTCCTCGAGGTCTTCGCCGGACCGGGACGTCCGGCCCCCAACGTCGAGGCCCTCGCCGCCGCCGCGCCCCGCTGCCTGCCGGAGCCCTTCGCGAGGACGTCCGCGATCCTCACGCACCCGGTCTTCCGGAGCCACCACTCCGAGCACGAGATGCTCCGGTACCTCCGGCGCCTCGAGAACCGCGATCTCTCTCTCACGACGTCCATGATCCCGCTCGGATCCTGCACGATGAAGCTCAACGCCACGAGCGAGATGCTGCCCGTGACGTGGGAGGCCTTCGCGGGCCTCCACCCCTTCGCGCCGGAGGAGCAGGCCGCGGGCTACCGCCGGCTCATCGCGGATCTCGAGTCGTGGCTCGCGGAGATCACGGGCTTCCACACAACCTCCCTCCAGCCCAACGCAGGGTCCCAGGGCGAGTACGCGGGCCTCCTCGTGATCCGCGCGTTCCACCGCTCGCGGGGCGAGGCCCACCGGGACGTGTGCCTCATCCCCACGTCGGCCCACGGCACGAATCCCGCCAGCGCCGTCATGGCGGGCTTCCGGGTGGTCCCGGTGGCCTGTGACGCACGGGGCAACGTCGATCTCGCGGATCTCGAAGCCAGGGCTGCGGAACACGCGGGACGCCTGGCGGCCCTCATGATCACCTATCCGTCGACGCACGGAGTCTTCGAGGCGTCGATCCGGCGGATCTGCGACGTCGTCCACGCGGCGGGCGGACAGGTGTACATGGACGGCGCCAACATGAACGCCCAGGTCGGGCTCTGCCGCCCCGGCGACTTCGGACCCGACGTCTGCCATCTGAACCTGCACAAGACCTTCTGCATCCCCCACGGGGGCGGCGGCCCCGGCGTCGGCCCCATCGCGGTCGCCCGGCACCTTGCGCCCTTCCTGCCGGGGCACCCCGTCGTGAAGACCGGCGGCTCGAACGCCATCGGCCCCGTGGCGGCCGCGCCCTTCGGCAGCCCCTCGATCCTCCCGATCCCCTGGGTCTACATCACGCTCATGGGCGCGGCGGGGCTGAAACGCGCCACCGAGGTCGCCATCCTCAACGCGAACTACATGGCGAGGCGCCTCGCGCGCGACTTCCGGATCCTCTACACCGGCGCCGGAGGCCGCGTGGCCCACGAGTTCATCATCGATCTCCGGCCCTTCCAGAAGTCCGCAGGCATCACGGTGGACGACGTGGCCAAGCGACTCATGGACTACGGATTCCACTCGCCCACCATGTCGTTCCCCGTCGCGGGCACGATGATGATCGAGCCCACGGAGAGCGAGCCACGATCGGAGCTCGACCGGCTCTGCGACGCCCTCATCGCAATCCGCGCCGAGATCCGCGAGATCGAGGAGGGGCGGATGGACCGGAACGACAACCCGCTGCGGAACGCGCCCCACACGGCGGCCATGGTCACGGCCACCGAGTGGACCCATCCCTACGCCCGCGGGACGGCGGCCTTTCCGGCCCCATGGGTGCGCGATCGCAAGTTCTGGCCCCACGTGGCGCGGATCGACAACGCCTTCGGCGACCGCAATGTCATGTGCACCTGCCCGCCGGTGGAGGCCGTCGCGTCGCCGTCGCCGTGAGGCTCACGGCACGGGAAGCCCCCGAGCCCTGAGGAGCGGCAGGACGCGGTGGAGCGGCAGGGCCGGCACCTCGTGCCCGCCCCGGCCCCGGACGGCCGTCGCCATGAACACGGCGTCGAGGAGGGCCTCCTCCGCGGCCTCGACGGCGGCGAGGAGGAGGGGGGAAACGGCCTCGTTTCCGAGGACGGGGGCGCCGGTCCGGCGCGCTCCGGCGGCGATGCGCACCTCGGGCGCGGTGGAGAAGGCGAGAGCGTAGTCTCCGGAGCCGTTCGAGGCGAAGGAGCCGACGCGACCCAGCGCGAGGAACGTCCGCGCCGCGATGCGGCGGAGGCTCCGCGCGTCGCAGGGGGCGTCCGTCGCCACGATGAGGATGACGGAGCCGCGCTCCTCGGGCAGGGATCCGAGCTCGCGGGCGAAGGGATGGCCGCCGAGATCCTTCCACACGGGCACGCCGGCCACGGTCAGGAAGCCGCCGAAGTTCGCCACGGCGAGGACGCCGAGGACGTGGCCGCCGAGGGAGGACGGGAGCCGCCGCGACGCCGTGCCCACGCCGCCCTTCCAGCCAAGCGCCCGGGCGCCCGTGCCCGCCCCTGCCGAACCTTCGACGACGGGTCCTTCCGATGCGGCGGCGATGGCCGCCGCGACGTGGCCGGGACGGATCGGGAACGAGCGCGCGTCGTTGAGATACCCGTCGTTGATCTCGCCCACGACGGCATTCACGGACTGGACGTCTTCGTTGCCGGGAAGTGCCAGCGTGTGCCGGATGAGACCTTCCATCACGGCCCCCACGGCCAGCGTGCTGGTCACGGCCACCGGCGTCTCGATCTCCCCGAGTTCCTCGACCTGAGTCGAGCCCGCGAACTTGCCGAAGCCGTTCAGGCAGGCGAAGCCGGCGGGGACCTTCTCCCGGAACAGGTTGCCGCCGTGAGGCAGGACGACGGTGATCCCCGTCCGGATGTCGTCGCCCTCGACGAGAGTGAGGTGCCCGACCCGCACGCCGGCCACATCGGTGATGGCGTTCCAAGGCCCCGGCGGCAGCGCCCCCGTGACGATGCCGAGATCCCGAGGTCGCTGTCGTTCCGTACCGGTCATGGCCGGCTCCTCATCGTTCGGTATCGGAGAGGGGCTCGCGACGCAGGCGCAGAGCCCGCCTGCGAGGGCCAGGAGCGCCACGAACCGGATCCACGAGGCATGCTCCGTCGGTCGCGCCATGGCAGAGTCTAACGAGCCCGGGAACGAGGATCTCCGCCGTGACCGACGCAGACCTCTTTCTGACAGAGCTTTAGTGCGAGCGCCCGCCGCCCCTTCGCTTCGCCCACGGCCCCGGACGACGGAAGTCACACATCGACCCCTCGGTTCGGCGCGGTGAATCTCACGACCAATCGGCACCGTCCAACCACGCCGCCGACGACCCCTTGACAGCGGAGGCGCCGAAGTCTGTAATCACGTCGCCAGGCGCTCTGCTCGGAGCGCCCGTTCTGTGGTGGGCCTCCGGGCCCGCGAGTTCCAGGAGACACGAGAGTGAAACACCCAACCCTGATCGTCCTCGGCGCGGTCGCCGCCGTCGTCCTCGCCGCGGCTCCCGCCGCCGCCCAGTTCGCGGATGACTTCGAGAGCTACGCCTCCGCCGCAGCCGGCGTGGTCCTGCCACCGCAGGGCGGCTACGTGAACCCAGTCGCCGGCAGCATCGATTTCATGACCTACACCTACGCCGGGAACGCCCTCGGCGTCGCGCCCCATCCCACGGGCGGCGGCGCGCAGTTCATCGCCGCCACGCGCACGACCAACTGCGGCCGCGTCCAGCACGCGGGCGCCTTCGCCGCGTCGGGCCTCCAGAACATGACGTTCGATGTCTACGCCACGTTCACGGGCGCTCTCCCCACGGCCAACAACCTCGGCAGCGTCTCGCTCCAGCCCTCGACGACATCGCGGACCTTCATCGCCCTCATGACCTGGGGCGATCTCGCCGGCGCCACGACCTGGAACGCCGACTTCCAGTACTGGACCGCCGCCAACGCCACGGCGACGACGGGCACCACGGCCAGCACGGCGGGCACCCTCCCCGCCTGCTTCATGGGACTTCCCACGAACCGGTGGTACCGCTGGTCCATCACTTGGGACTGGGATACGAACGACATCGTCGAAATCACGCTCCTCGACCTCGCGAGCGGCACGATGCGATTCAACCGACCCGTCGGCTGGTCGCTCCGCGGCGGCCCCGCCAACGTCGGCGCCCAGCCCATGCCACTGGACATCCGGTTCTTCGCCGGCGGCGGAAGCTGCACGAACGTCGGAGCGGGCAGTGGAACGGGCAACACCACGGCCTACGACAATCTCGCCATCGACATCGGACTCCCCGCCGGGACGTCGGCCGAGTACCAGGTGAACCAGCCTGGCATCGCCAGCGGCGACTTCAATGGCGTGGCCGGCACCGCCCTCTGCCCCGCCGTCTCCTACGCGTCATTCGCGGCCGCCGGGACCATCACCCTCACGCTCGACGCCGGCGTCTACTTCTACGATCTCGCGTTCGACGTGGGACCGGCGATCCCGGCAAGCACGCCGCCGGCCGTCACGCTCCCCGACGGGCAGATCTTCAATCTGAATCCGGTCACGGCCATGTGGCTCTGCCCCGGCGGCCCCGTGGCCTGCAATTCGGGAATCCTCACCCTGCCCTTCGTCACGCCGCCGCCGGGCCTCGTGGTCACCGGGCAGGTCGTGACCTTCGGTGCAGGGGCGCTCGGCATAAGTCTCAGCCAGCCCTTCACGATCGTCACCATTCCCTGAGCGGAACATGCAGCCCGGGACGGCCCGCCGCCGTCCCGGCGCCCATATCCGCCCTCGCAGTGTCCCCTGCGGTCGATACGCCGCGCCTGCAGCTCACTTGACAGCCGCGGCGAGAGTCTCTGTAATCCAGGAACGCTGCGCGCCGCTGCGCGCAGGCATTGCCGTCACAGTCCGACCAGTCTGAACCGGAGGTTCCGACCGGGAGGATCCATGTCAAAGGAGCCAGGAGCGTGAAACCGATCTGCAGAATCGTTGCCGGCGCCGCCATCGCCGGTGTTCTGTTCGCCAGTCCGGCCGCGGCGCAGTTCGCCGACGATTTCGAGAGCCACCTCGCCGATCCCGCCGGCGTCGTCCTGCCACCCCAGGGCGGCTGGGTGAACCCTGTCGCCGGCAGCATCGACTTCATGACGTACACGTACGCCGGCAACACGCTCGGCGTCGCGCCTCATCCCACGGGAGGCGGAGCACAGTTCATCGCCGCCACGCGCACGACGAACTGCGGGCGCGCGCAGCATGCGGGCGCCTTCGCCCCGTCGGGCCTCCAGAACATGACCTTCGACGTCTACCCGACCTTCACAGGTACGCTTCCCGCAGCCAACAACATCGGCAGCGTGTCGCTCCAGCCCTCGACGACATCGCGCACGCTCATCGCCCTCATGACCTGGGGCGATCTCGCCGGCGCCACGACCTGGAACGCCGACTTCCAGTACTGGACCGCCGCCAACGCCACGGCGACGACGGGCACCACGGCCAGCACGGCGGGCACCCTCCCCGCCTGCTTCATGGGACTTCCCACGAACCGGTGGTACCGCTGGTCCATCACCTGGGACTGGGACACGAACGACATCGTCGAGATCACGCTCCTCGATCTCGCCAGCGGCACGATGCGCTGGAACCGGCCCACGGGCTGGTCGCTTCGCGGCGGCCCTCTCAATGTCGGCGCCCAGCCCATGCCGGTGGATATCCGGTTCTTCGCCGGCGGCGGAAGCTGCACCAACACCGGTGCCGGCAGCGGCGCCGGCAACACGTCGGTCTACGACAACCTGAGCATCGGTGCCGGATCGCCCGCGGGCACTTCCGACGAGTACCAGGTGAACCAGCCCGGCATCGCAAGCGGCGACTTCAACGGCGTCCCCGGTTCCGCGCTCTGCCCGGCTGTCACCCATGTCTCCTTCGCCGGCGCGGCGACGATCACGCTCACGGCGGATGCGGGCACGTTCCTCTACGACATCGCCTTCGATGTGGGCCCCGCCATTCCGGCCAGCACGCCGCCGGCCTTCGTGCTGCCGGGCGGCGGAATCTTCAACCTCAACGCGGCCACGGCCATGTGGCTCTGCGGCGGCGGAGGTCTCCCCTGCCTCTCGGGAACGACGACCCTGACGTTCCTGCCGCCGCCGCCTGGACTCGTCGCGACGGCCCAGGTCGTGAGCTTCGGGGCCGGCCCCCTCGGCCTGAGCCTCGGTCAGCCCTTCACCCTCGTCACGATCCCGTGACGGAAGTCGGCATGCCGGCGGGGAGGCCGCCGGCATGCCCTCCGTCGCCGGCGCCCGCCGCCGCCTCCCCGGAACCGCTGCTTCGTGACTTCGGGCGCCGGCTCTGCGATACTCGTGGCATCGACCCTCCCGCCGTGAGACCCCCATGCTGACCCGATCCCTCCCTGCCCGGGTTCCCGTCCTCATCCTTCTCCTCTCCGCGAGCCTCGCCGCCCAGGGCGGCCGAACGTCCCTCGTCTCGGTCCATGTGGGCGATACCGCCGCGATGCAGCGCCTCCTCGCCCTCGACGTGGACGTCGCCCCCTGCGTCCCCTCCCTCGGCGACGTGGAGATCATCCTTCACGACCCCTCGGAGGCGTCGATCCTCTCCGCGGCGGGCTTCACGGTCACGTGGATCCACGCGGACTTCGACGCCTGGATCCGCGCCGGCCTCGAGACTCCGGCGCCGGACACCTTTCCCGCCATCGGCTCGGGCTCCATGGGCGGCTACTTCACCTTCGACGAGATGGTCGCCGCCTTCGACGCGCTACAGGCTGCGTGGCCCGCGCTCGTCGCGCCCAAGGTGAGCCTCGGCCTCACGATCGAGGGCCGGAATCTCTGGATGTGGAAGGTCTCCGACAACGTCCTCGTGGACGAGAACGAGCCCGAAATCGAGCTCGACGCCATGCACCATGCCCGCGAGCCCGGCGGCATGACGAACCTCTACTACTTCCTCCTCACCATACTCGAGGGCTACGGGACGAATCCCGGGTACACGAGCCTCGTCGACAACCGCGAGATCTACTGCATCCCCTGCGTGAACCCGGACGGCTACGTCTACAACCAGACGACGAATCCCGGCGGCGGCGGCATGTGGCGGAAGAACCGCCGCAACAACGGCAACGGCACGTTCGGGGTCGATCTCAACCGGAACTACGGCTACCAGTGGGGCATCGACAACTCCGGGTCGAGCAGCAATCCCGGCTCGGATGTCTACAGGGGCACGGCTCCGTTCTCGGAGCCCGAGACCCAGGCGCTCCAGGCCTTCGGCCTCGCGCGGAACTTCACGGTGGCCAACAACGTCCACACGTACAGTTGCTTCCACCTCTACCCCTTCGGCTACGCCTCCTCGGTACCCTCCCCGTTCCAGGCCGGGTACCTCGAGTGGGGCAACCGCATGTCCGAGCGCAACGGCTACGTGACCGGAACGGTGCCTCAGCTCCTCTACCTCGCGAACGGCGGCTCAACCGACTGGTGGGAGGCCGTCCTCGGCGTCCGCGCGGTCACGACCGAGATGGGCTCCATCAATGACTCCTTCTGGCCGCCCACCGCCCGCATCCTCCCCATCGCCGAGGACAACTTCCCGACCTTCTACGAATGGTGCTGGTACGGCGGCTCCCATGTCATCGTGAAGAACTGGACGCTCGTCGAGGTCTCGGGAAACGGGAACCCCTGGCCGGAGTCCGGCGAGACCTTCGACATCATCGTGACGCTCCGCAACCTCGGCGTCCTGCCGACGTCGAGCCCCGTGACGTCCGTCGCCACGACCACCGGCCCCTTCGTCCAGATCGTGAACGGTCTCTCGGCCACGGGAGGCCCGATCGCGTCCCTCAGCGACCAGAATGTGACGTTCCGCTTCGCCGTGACGGCGCCGGTTCCCGTCGCGGCGCCCGTGACGATCGACATCTCGACGACCTTCGACGGAATCGCGCGGACGGAGACCATCCGCCTCTTCGCCGGCGTTCCCGTCACGGTCTCCTCCCACACGTTCGAGTCCGACGAGGGCTGGACGGTCGGAGCCCCTGGCGACTTCGGCAGCGGCGCGTGGGTCAGGACGGACCCGACCGCGACGTCCCTGACACTCGCGGGCTCGGCCTACACGTGGAATCCCGAGAACGACCACACCACCGCCCCCGGAACCCAGTGCTGGGTCACCGGGAACGCGGCGAGCGGTTCGAGCGCCAACTCCGCCGACGTGGACGGCATCACGACGCTCACGTCCCCGATCTTCGATCTCGGCAACGTCCTCGAGCCCACGATCACCTTCTGGATCTGGTTCGCCAACGACGACGTCGATGATGCCTGCACCGTGGAGATCTCGACCGACGCCGGCGCGAGCTGGGTCAAGGCCCTCGAGATCCGGGGCCGGCGGAACTCCTGGAATCAGCGGACGATCCGCATCGCCGATCACCTGATCCCGACCAGCGCGACGCAGTTCCGGTTCCGGGTGACCGACAATCCGAACAACAGCGCCACGGAGTGCGCCCTCGACGACTTCGTCATCGAGGGCTTCCCGGCGTCGCTCGACCTCTCGACCACGGCCATCGGCGGACCCGGCGGCACGATCCAGTTCGCCCTCGCCGCGCCCGCGACCCCGGGCATCGCCTACGGCCTCGGGATCTCGGAATCGGCCCTCCTCGGCATCCCGTTGCCCGACGGCCGCCGGATCGGAATCGATGCCACGCCGCTCCTCTACGCCGTTCCCGCCCTCCCCGAGGTCTTCGTGGACTTCGCTGGCGTCCTCGACGGGTCGGGCCTCGCCGCGCCCCGGATCGACCTGCCGGCAGTTCCCGCGCTCTCGGGCTTCGCCTTCCAGATGGCCGGAGTCTCCTTCACCTCCGCCATCCCCTTCACGGCCTTCGATCTCACGGGCACCCGCCGCGTCCAGATCCCCTGACGCGGCACTCCCCCACCGCCCGGCGGCCCTTCGCCGGGCGGTGAGGGTTCAGCGCGACCGGCGCCAGCCGGAGGCGCCGACGAGGCCTTCGGCACGGACCTCGGTCAGGCGACTCGATGCGTCGAACGACAGTGTGCGCGTAACGCGGGCCCCGCCGTCCTGCCACGTCATCGCACAGCGGAAACCGCCCGCGACCGCCTCCGATCCATCGGGCGCCGCGAGGCGCTGCGCGGTGACGGAGAGCGGTCGCAGATCGGGCTCGATGATGTCGAGCAGGACCGCAGACCACTCCTCGCCCGGGCCCTCGGGCAGAGAGGATAGACGCCCGAGGGGCACGGAGAGGTCGGGGATCTCATCGATGAGGAGGACGGCCGACTCCGGGAATGGCGCCTCCCGCTGGACCGGTCCGAAAGGCGTGTCGAGCCGCGCGACCACTCGGCCCGGTTCGACGGTGACGATCCCGGTGACGGTCCAGGCTCCCGCCGTTCCGCTGACGCGAAGCCTCGCGCGTCCCTCCGTCGAATCGTCCCGGTCGATCGCGATGTCCACGGCGTGAGGCGCATCCCGGACGAGACGGGCGGCCGTCCACGCCCCACCGCCCGCGTCCTCGCGGAAGCGCGCCATGCCCACGCAGCAGGACCCCGCAGTCATCGTGAATCTGCCTTCCCGCCCCGGGAGCCGATCCGCCGGGAGGGATGGGAGTCCGGCAAGGCGGGCTGCCAGCCGGCGACTCAGATCGGGCTCGCGGAAGCCAGCAGCCAGGGTCTCGAGGCGCCGGTCGAGATCCGCGGCCGGAAACCAGCGCCCCCCGGCCATGACCCCGACGCGATCGCCCACCCTGCCGGCATCCTCGAGGGGGTTCCCGCCGAGGAGGAGGAGATCGGCTCGGAGACCTTGGGCGATCGTACCGCTCTCTCGCTCGAGACCGAGGCACCGCGCAGCATCGCACGTGGCCGCGGCCAGCGATTCGAATGGTGTCAGCCCGGCGCGCACGAGGAGGCGGAGCTCTTCGCGAAGTCCGAAGCCGGGCATGACGAAGGGGTTCGGCGTATCGGTACCCGCCACGATGCCGGCTCCGGCATCGCGGAGGGCGCGCACGAAGCGGAAGTTGACCTCCTGGACGAGACGCAGGGTCGCGTAGTGGACCGGGCCCCAGCGCCGGAAGCGGAAGTCCTCCGCCGGATCCCACGACGCGAGCTGCAACGGCGGCAGGAAGCGAAGCTCAGGGCTTCTCGAGAGTCCGGCGTGATCGTCGAGCTTCGAGATCATCTCGAGGACGACCAGCGTCGGGCAGTTCCAGGCGCCGGCGGCCCGCGCCCGCGCGGCCAGCTCCGGAATCCTCGCGAAGTCGATCCACGCGACGACGCTCGCGAAGTCCACCGAGGGCCGGGAGTCGGTTCTGAGAAGGGGAGAGCCCTCACGCTGGCACGCCATCAGCCATCCCTCGAGATGCTCGATGCTGTGTTGTCGCATCGCGAGAGCCCGCTCGAGCCCGACGGCCCGCGGCACGTGTCCAACGACGGGGAGGCCCGCGACCGCCGCGCTTCGGATGACTTCCTCCCAGGCCCCGAGGGGAAGCCCTCCGTAGACCTTGACGAGGTCGTAGCCCATCCTCCCATGGAGTGCCACCACCTCTCGGGCGTCCTCCGGCGTCTCCACCTTCAGGCTTCCCGGCCAGACGGGGCTCGGTCCGTCCACGAGGGGTCCCGCCGTCACGATGGCGGGGCCGGGCATGCGCCCCTCGGCCACGATCTGCCTCAAGTGAAGGTCCCGCGGCCCTCCGAACATGTTCCGCACCCGCGTCACGCCCTGGGACAGGTGGAGGAGACAGGAAACTTCGTCGAGCCTGTGGACGTGCATGTCCGTGAGACCGGGCATGAGCCAGGATCCCGCCCCCTCGATGATCCGGGCGCCCGCGGGCACGGGCACATCCGATGCCCGGCCGACCCGCGCGATACGGTCTCCGCGCACGAGGACGGTCGCGTCCTCGAGAACCCGCTCGCGGTCCATGGGGATCACGTTCACATGGACGAAGGCCGTGCAGGCATCCCCCGCTCCTGCACCGGAGCCGGGGCCGGATGCGCAACCCGGAAACCACGCGCAGTTCGCAGCCAGCACCCAGACAGCGCAATGGATTCTGATCGGCTTCATCGGGGGAAGCTCCTTCTGAGTCGCATCTTCCGGAAATCCAGCATAAATGAGGACATCCGTCGTGTCACCCCGATGCCGGCCATGACTGGGCGGCTACGCCGGCGTCCTCGACGGGTCGGGCCTCGCCGCGCCCCGGATCGACCTGCCGGCAGTTCCCGCGCTCTCGGGCTTCGCCTTCCAGATGGCCGGAGTCTCCTTCACCTCCGCCATCCCCTTCACGGCCTTCGATCTCACGGGCACCCGCCGCGTCCAGATCCCCTGACGCAGCGCTCCCCCACCGCCCGGCGGCCCTTCGCCGGGCGGTCCGCCACTCCACGGCCGCAGGCTGCAGCTACCTTGGCAACCGCCGCAGATTCGGGCTCGTCAGACCATCGACCCCGAACGAGGTAGAGGCCGCGTTCGGCTCCTGGCGGGCACGGATCGGAGTCCCCGATTCGGGAAGCAACGCCATAGCAGGCCGCCGGGGCGAGGCCTGGCGCGCCAGAATGACGCCGACCACTCGCGCGTCGTCATCGCACCTTGGAGGATTCCGGCGCGCCGGTCGCCGGCAGCGGCAATCCGGGCGTCTCGACCAGCGACGCGCGGAGGTGCTCATTCATGATCGCAACCTTCAGGTTGACAAACGTCTGGTACCGGCTGACGCCGTCGGTATCCGAGGGTCCGTTGGGCCTCCTGCAGAGCACCTTGTAGCGCGCACCGTCGTTCTCGACGGTGAGGAAGCCCTTGAGCCGCGGCACTTCAGCCCCAGAGAAGAGCCGCTGATCGGCCGCAGTCCAGGGTTCCCGGATCTGCGCCACGCCGTGGCTTTCCAGGGATTCGAACAGCACCTCCATGGCCCGGTCCGAGATCGGCTTGTAGGTGCCGGCAGGGTCGAGGGCGAGACCCAGTCGTCCCTCCCGCGTGCCGCGGGCGGAGTGATTCATGTTCACGAGGATGATCTTGGGGAGGCCGCTCTGGACCAGGATGACGCGCGCATCTCGGATGACGCGGTTCTTCGCCGCGGTGTTCTCATACGATGGCGCCCCCGGCGATGACCGGGGGGCGGTTCCGGCGGCACTGCCTGCCGTGGACCGGGGGTTCGATGCTGCGGAGCCGGTCAGCTTCTTCGCAACGGGAGAGTCCGGATACGAGGCCTTGGCGGCCGCGAGGTCCTTCTCGAAGGAGGCGAGATCCAACGAGGCTGCGGCCCGCCCGGACGTGGCCCTCCACCCGAACCCGAACTCCGCGCGGAGCTTGTCCTCGAGCGCGGCGCGGGCGGCTTCCTCGGTCATGGCCTTGTCCCTCACCCTTGGAGCATACTCGAGCCTCAGCTCCTGAAACCTCTCGAGGACCTTCATGACATCGGCTCCCGTCATCACGATGGAGGCGCGGCGGCCGCCCGAGATCTTCAGGTTCATGACCTCCCTGATCTCGCCCGGCATCACGACCTCAACCTCAACGCGGGCGTCCTTCAAGATGAGGCTCATGACTCGCGTCTGCAGCTCGCCCTGCTCGCGGGTCACGTTCTCGAAGAGCGGTTCCTTGTCCCCCGCGCCACCGGCGCCGGTCCACTCGAGCGTGAATCCGCCGTCCGCGTTCTTCTTCCAATCGTACCGATCCCGCCCGGCGTACATGACGCGGCCGACGCTGCGCACATCATCGAAGTAGCCGACCGCGGAAGAGGTCACGCGCCCGTCCGCGACCGATTCGCGCACCTCGGCCCAGGCTGCGATCCCCGTCCACCTCCTCAACTCCGTGCAGATCGACTCCAAGGCGGCCTGCTGCCTCGCCTCATCCGTTCGGGCCGCCATGAGATGCGTGTTTGACATCTCCTCGTTGAGCCTCACGGAAACCTCGACCTTGCCGGACCCATTCGGATAAACCGTCAGTGTCGTCTTGAGCTCGATGCAGCTCGAGAGGATTGAGGCGGTCAGAATCAAGGTGAAGGGAGCGGTGCGGGCGAGCATGCAGCTCATCTCCTTCTTTCCCGGGCCCTCTGCGGCAGCCGGACAGAGAGGACGAGGACCAGGACACTCGATCGAAGGGGTTCGGGGATCTTCATCTCCGGCGAGTCGTGAGACGGCCGGCCGGGACTCAGCGCTCGACCTTGTGGTCTGAGGGAGCGCTGCCATGACGTGCATCATGGCCCCGGACGACTCGTGAACATACCATCGCGGCACGTGCGTCGCGAGCGATTCAGCGCCGTCTGCACGGCTCCGTAACTGCGTCGTGGACCGTGCTCGAGCAGGCTCTTGCGCGGCGGGAGGCTGTATACTGGGCGGCCCTGGTGGAAGGAGCGAGGACGAGCGACGACATGGACGAAGAGAAGCGGGACGAGGTCGGAGGCGGCGCGGCGTCCGCGACGTGGAAGGCCGGCGGGGGCGGGGAGCTTGCGTTGCCGGACGAGGATGCGGAGGCGGGGAAGCGGATCGGGGACTATCGCATCCTCGAGATGCTGGGGTCGGGGGGCCAGGGGGCGGTGTACCTCGCCGAGGATCTCCGCCTCGGGCGGAAGGTGGCGCTGAAGATCCTCCAGGGGTTCACGGACCCGACGGGATCGCTCCTGCGGCGCTTCCGGCGGGAGGCCGAGATCACGTCGCGGCTCGACCACCCCGGGATCTGCCCGGTCTACGAGGCGGGTACGGCGAAGGGCCAGCCCTTCATCGCCATGAAGCTCGTGACGGGAAAGACCCTGGCGCGCTGGATCTCGGATACGAAGGAGGGGAACTCCGGAGCCACGAACGGTCCGACGCACGTGGAGTTCCCGTCGAAGACGGGGGAGACCGATCCGGTTCCGCCGGCGAAGGTCGCCCCCCGGAAGCCCGAGGATCCGGACCCGAGCTCGCAGGTGGAGATCTCGCTGGTCTTGCGGCTCGTGGAAAACATGGCTCGTGCGCTCCACGCCGCCCACGAACGGGGCGTGATCCACCGGGACGTGAAGCCCGGGAACATCATGGTGACGCCGGAGGGGACTCCGGTGATCCTCGACTTCGGTCTCGCCCGCAGCGACGATGACGACATGCGGACTCAGACGGAGACCGGAGCGCTCCTCGGGACGCCGGCGTACATGAGTCCTGAGCAGCTCATGGCGCAGCGGGTCCGGCTGGACCGCCGGACGGACGTGTTCTCCCTCGGGGTCACGCTGTTCGAGTGCCTGTCTCTCCGGCGGCCCTTCGAGGGGACGACGCGGGATGCCCTCTACCAGGCGATCCAGTGGAAGG
>CAYQRN010000052.1:0-22599 GCA_964419995.1 uncultured Planctomycetia bacterium | reverse complement strand
GATGACGGATCCCGCGTCGCCGTTGAGCAGGATGAGCCGGGTCGAGGCGACGTTGAGGCCAAGGCGCAGGAGCGTCGCGAAGAGGAGGATCGTGGGGAACGTGGACAGCTCGAGAGCCTCGCGGCAGGAGAGCGTGATGACGAGGATGAGGAGGGAGAGGGCGATGTTCGTGGAGATGGAGACGTCGAGGATGAACGTGGGCAGCGGGATGAGGAGGATCAGAAGGATCCCCACGAAGGCGAGGACGAGGGCCACGTCGCTGTTCCGCAGGGCGGGCCTGTCGCGATGGGGCGTGGCGGGAGCGGTTCCGCTCTCCATGGGCGTCATCTCCTGTCACCCCGGCCCGACCTGGCCGCCGGAATCCGGCGCCGCCGCCCGGCGGCGGCCTCCCGGCGGTACACATAGGCGAGCACCTCGGCCACCGCGCGGTAGAGCGGTTCGGGAATGAAGGCTCCGGGACGGGCGAGGGCGTAGAGCTGGCGCGCGAGGGGGCGGTTCTCGACGACGGGCACGCCCGCCCGGGCCGCGATGCGCAGGATGGCCAGGGCCATGAGGCCCCGCCCTTTCGCCATGACGCGGGGCGCGCGATCCTGGCCGCGCTCGTAGCGCAGCGCCACGGCGTAGTGCGTGGGGTTCTTCACGACGACCGTCGAGCGCGGAACATCGATGGCGAGGCGGGCCTTCGCGAACTGCCGCTGCATCTTCCGGATGCGTCCCTTCACCGTCGGATCGCCCTCCGATCGCTTCTCGTCGTCGCGGCGTTCCGAGCGCGACATCATGAGGTCGCGGTTGTGCTTCCAGCGCTGCCAGGCGAAGTCCGCGGCTCCGATGACGAGGAGCGCCGCCGCCACCCGGAATCCGATGAGGAAGAGAAGTCCCGCGAAGGCCGCCGCCATCGCGCCGGGCGAGAGCTCCGGGAGGCGGGCGATGGACGGCAGAGCCGCCAGGATGCCGCCGCGGACGAAGAGGACGATGACCGCCACCTTGGCCGTGGCCACGAGGAGGGCCGCGAAGGCGGCCTTCGAGAAGAAGATCCGTTGCAGGCCCCGCATGGGGTCGAGGCGGCTCGGGTCGAAGCGGATCTTCTTCGATGCGATGACGAACCCGATCTGGCCGAAGTTCGAGATCGCGGCGACCGCGAGGAGGATGAGGATGATGGGCGCCAGGGCCAGCGCGATCTGACCGGCCGTGTCCCGGACGAAACCGGGTGTGCCGGGAATCGTGATGAGGCGCGCCGTGCGGACGTCGAGGAACCTCGTCGTGAGGGTCTCGAGGGCGTGAGTGAGGCCGTCGCCGGCCGTGCGGAAGGCAAGGAGGCCCGCCGTGAGGAGGGCGGCCGAGGCGAGGTCGCGGCTCCACGCGACGTTGCCCTCCGAACGCGCATCATCGCGCCGCCGCGGGGTCGCCTGTTCGGTTTTCTCTTCGTTGGAGTCGAGGAGTCCCACGTCAACGGGCTCCGACGAGGGCGAGGGCCCGCTCCTCGGTCCACGCGAAGAGGCGGTGGACCGAGGGCATGAGGATCGGCATGAACACGGCGAGGGCGGCAAAGCCCGCGGCGATCCGGATCGGGAACGCCGTGTCCATGATGTGGAACTGTGGTGCGACCTTGGCGAGGACCGCCAGGGACACGGACACGATGGCCAGCGTCATGAAAACCGGCGCCGCGAGCTGGAGGGCCGCCACGACGAATCCGCCCGAGACCGCGGCGAGGGAGTCGAAGAGCCCGTGGAGGCGCGGCAGGTCCCCCACGGGGACCGCGCGGAAGGAGAGGGCGAGGGCGCGAAGGGCCCGGTGATGGGCGTCCGCCCCGAAGAGGAGGAGGAGAGCCACCGTCTCGAAGAGGGTCGAGAGGAGCATCGAGCTCACGCCGAAGACGGGGTCGACGACGTTGGAGAACGAGAACCCCATCTCCTGGGCGATGATCTGGGCCGCCGAGCGGGTCATCTGGAGCACGAGGCCGAGCACGAAGCCGAGGAGGAGGCCGAGGAGGGCCTCCTTGGCCGCGAGGAGGGCGAGGGCGGACGTGAAGCCCGGATCCGCGAAGGCGCTCCGGTCCGAGGCGAAGGCGATGGACGTGCCGAGCAGAACCGAGAGGCCGATCTTGAGGAGGCGTCCGGCGCCGGCCGTCCCGAAGAAGGGGAGGACGGCCGCCATGGCGAGGACCCGGATGACGTGGAGGCCGAAGAACCGGACTTCGCTCTCGAGGGACGCGAGGGTTTCCACGGCCGTCCTCTCCCGTCACCGCGCGCCCATGGATGGAAGCAGCGCGAAGACTCGCGTGCAAAACTCGAGGATGAGGCGGAGCGTCCAGGGCATGAGGAGGAGGATGATGACCACGACGCACGCGATCTTGGGTACCTGCGTGAGGGTCTGCTCGTGGATGCTCGTCACGGCCTGGAAGATGGCGAGGAGCAGGCCGACGAGGATGGCGGCGGCGAGGACCGGGGCCGCGAGGGTGGCCGCGGTGAAGAGCGTCTGGCGGGACAGCTCGAGGACGAGATCCTGGCTCATGCGGAGTAGCTCGCCACGAGGGAGCGGATGACGAGCTCCCATCCGTTCACGAGAACGAAGAGCAGGATCTTGAACGGCGTCGAGATGATGATGGGCGGCAGCATGAACATGCCCATGGAGAGGAGGATGCTCGACACGACGAGGTCCACGACGAGGAAGGGCAGGAACACGAGGAAGCCCATCTGGAAGGCCGTGCGGAGCTCGGAGATGGCGAAGGCGGGAACGAGGACGGACAGGGGCGTGGCCTCGGCCGTGGCCGGGCGCTCCCCGCCCGAGAGCTCGAGGAAGAGGGCGATGTCGCCCTCGCGCGTGTGCCGCATGAGGAAGGCCCCGAGGATCTTCGACGACCGGTCGGCGGCCTCCGCGAGGGGGATCGCCCCCTCGGTGTACGGCCGGACCCCTTCATCCCAGATCCCGGTAAGCACGGGGCGCATGACGACGAGCGTGAGGAAGAGCGAGATCCCGATGAGGACCTGGTTCGGCGGCAGCTCCTGGATGGAGACGGCGCGGCGGACGAACGAGAGGACGATGAGGATCCGCGTGAAGCTCGTCACCGTCATGAGGATGGCGGGCGCGAGAGCGAGGACCGTGAGGACGAGGACGATCCGGATGGAAGGGTCGAGATCCCGCCCGGGAAGCGCCTTGCCGTCGTCGGCGGGAAGGCTGTTCGCGGGAACGGGCGGGGCGGCGGGCGGCGTCTCGGCCTCCTGGCCGGCGGCGTCGGCGGAGAGGACGAAGAGGATCGCCGCAGCGGAGAGGGAAGATCGGAGGCGGTTCATGCCCGGGCCTCGAGGGGGAACCGTGCGACCGGCTCCCGCCGGGTGTCCGATCCGGTCGCCGGGGCGAGATCGGCGCCGGTCTCCCGGACCTCAGCGGCGGATGCTGTCCCGGCGCCGCCCTCCTCGATGTCATCCATCTCCATCTCCGCGAGGGAACGGATCGAGTCCGGCCCGACGCCGAGCACGAGGACGCGATCCCGCACGGAGACGACGAAGACGTGCCGGCGCGGCCCGAGGGGCACGGCGTCGAGCACCCGGAGGATGCGGCGGCCGCCGGTGGCGAGCCGCGTGCGGAAGAGGGTCTTCCGGAGCACGGCGATCGCCAGGACGACGAGGGCGAGCGTCACGACGAGAGCGACCGCGATGCGGCGGAACGAGATGAACCCCATGTCCGGGAGCGCCGCCGTTCCCCCGGCGCCGGCGCGTACGGGGAGGGCGGGCGTGGCGGCGGCAGGGGCGGGGGCGGCTGCCGCGGGGGCCGAGCCGTCGCCGGCGACGAACGAGAGGCCGGCGAGGAGCGCCGCGAGTCCGAGACAGAGCAGAAGCGTCCTTCGCCGCGATCCGTCCAGAGATCCGATCTGCATGTCCGCTCCTCGATGGGACAGGAGTCCGATCGCAAGGTCCGTGCCGGCGGACCCGCGGACTTCGCGGCATGTGTCGCCGGATGCGGCGTCGCGCCGATCCGCCGCGCCGGGGCGGGGTTCCGGGAATCGCTGCCCGGCCGGCATCCCCGGATGGGGCGGCGCGGAAAGTGTCGGGAAGGGCGACAGGGCGTCCGGAACCGCGACGCCCGAGCGGAGTCACCGGGCGCGGAAGAAGCGGCAGTCGGTGCCGCCCGGACCCAAGGGGAGGAGGATCTGCGCGCCGCACCGGGGGCAGCGGCCCGCGTAGGCCGTCCTGGCTGCATTGAGCCAGATGCGCTGGTACACGCGGCAGCACTCGAAATGGATGCCGAGCCAGGGTCTCGAAGTCCCCTGAGATGCGGGCTTCCGGTCGTCCATGGCGAATCCATCGGCGCCGGCGGCCCTTGGCCTCAAACTCGCCGCCTTGGCATAATCCTGACGACCGTCAGGAATCGAAGGCCGCGTCGTTCGTCCGAAGGAGGTCGTCATGAACCCTCTCCGCGTTTTCCGTGCGCTGCCGTCGCTGCTCGCGGCGGCCGCTCTCCTCGTCTCCCCGATCTTCGCCCAGGATCCTCCGAAGCCCCCGGCGCCGCCTTCGGATCCCGCCGCCAACATGGCCATGCCGCAGCCCGGCCCGGAGCACGCCCGTCTCATGGAGCTCGTGGGCGTCTGGGAGACGAGCGGCAAGTTCTACATGCCCGGCGCCCCGCCCACGGACGCGAAGGGCACCGAGACCGTCGCCGCGCTTGGCGGGTTCTGGATCACGAGCCGGTACGAGGGCGAGTTCGGAGGCGCGCCCTTCACGGGTCATGGCGTCACGGGCTTCGACCAGCTCAAGGGGAAGTACGTGAGCTTCTGGGTGGACACGATGAGCAGCACGCCCATGCTCATGCAGGGTTCGTTCGACGCGAAGACGCAGACCCTCATGCTCATGGGGGACGCCCCCGACATGTCGGGGAAGATGGCGACCTGGGTGGAACGCCTGGTCCTGAAGGACAAGGACACGCACAGCTTCACGATGCACGTGAAGGACGAGAAGGGCGTCGAGCAGCTCGCCATGGAGATCACCTACCGCCGGAAGGCCTGACCCCGATCGGGCCCGGCCGGAGGCGGAGCGCGCCTCGGTGCTCCGGGGCCGGTGCTCGCCGTCGGCGGGGGTAAGGACGTTCCGGAGATCCTCGATCGGTTCGTGGCGCTGGCCGGCGGGACCGGCGCCCGCATCGTGCTCCTGCCCGTGTCGTCGGCACGCGAGGATCGGGGGCAGGGACTCCGGCGGCTCTTCGAATCGCGGGGCGCATCGAGCATCGCGGTCTGGGCTCCGGCGACGCCTGGAGAGGCCGGGACCCCTGAAGCCCTGTCCGTCCTCCGCGAGGGCGACGCATTCTGGTTCGGAGGCGGCGACCAGAAGCGGGCCCTGGCGCTCCTCCGCGGCACCGCGGCGCTGGACCTTCTCCGGGAGCGCCACGCCGCCGGAGCGCCCGTGGGCGGCAGTTCCGCCGGCTGCGCCCTCCTCTCGAGGGTCATGATCGAGGGAGGCGATGCGACGGTCATAGAGCCCGGCGCCGTGCCCACCGGGGAGGGCCTCGGCGTGCTCCGCGACGTCGTCCTCGACCAGCATTTCCTCGAGCGCGGGCGCCTCACCCGCCTCATCAACGTCGTACTGGACGAGCCGGGGCGCACGGGACTCGGCGTCGATCGCGAGACCGGAGTCCTCATCACGGGGCGGCGGGTCGAGGTCCTCGGGCGCGGGCAGGCCGTGCTCGTCGAGGCCGTCCGCCGGGGGGCGCTGCGCAGCGTGGAGGGGCGGGCCCTCCATGGCTCCGCCGAGATCCGCCTCCGCCTCTACGCCTCCGGCGAGACCTTCGAGCTTCCAGAGGAGAACTGAACGGCGATGAAACCTCTGGCGGGCCGGCACGCCGTCGTCACCGGCGGCGGAAGCGGCATCGGACGAGCGGTGGCGCTCCGTCTCGCGGCGGGCGGCGCGGCCGTCACGGTCATGGGCCGCCGCCGCGAGGCTCTCATGGAGACCGTGGGCCACATCGCGGCGGCGGGCGGGCGGGCCTTTTTCGAGACCGCGGACCTCGAGGACCGCGGGGAGACGGATCGGGCCGTGGACCGGGTTCTCGCGCGCAGCGGCGCCGTCCACATCCTCGTGAACAACGCGGGCGCCTGCGCGCCGACGCCGGCCTCCCTTCCCGATCCGGCCGCCGCCGACCGCCTCATCGAGGTGAACCTCGTGGCGCCCATGCGCCTCTCCCGGCGCGTTCTTCCCGCCATGCCGGCCGACGGCACGGGACGCCTCATCCAGATCGGTTCGGTCCTGTCGCGGCTCCCGGTCCCGGGCCACTCCGTGTACTCGGCCGCCAAGGCGGGCCTCATCGGCTTCTCGCGTTCGCTGGCCCTCGAACTGGCGCCTCGCCGCATCACGGTGAACGTCCTTGCGCCGGGCTGGACGGACACGGACATGGCCGCGGAGGGCCTGCGGGGCCTCGCGGCCTCCCTCGGCGTGCCGGCGACGGAGGCCCGGCGCCGTGCGGAAGCCGGGGTGCCCCTCGGGCGCTTCTCCGCTCCCCCCGAAATCGCCGAGTTCTGCGCCCTTCTCGCCTCGGACCACGCCCGGAACCTGACGGGGCAGGTCATCGTCGTGGACGGCGGCCAGCTCGCCGCCTGAACGGGAGATCCATCGCACCGGGGGCGGTTCAGTCGGATCCGCCGCCCTGCCGATATCCACGGGGCGGCACGGAGGGATGGTCCCGCACCCGCGATCCGCCGCAGAGGGGGCACCGGTTCAGGACGCCGGCGGCGCCGCGCGCCGCCTCCTGTCATCGCCATGGATCTCGCCACCGTCATCGGTTTCGTCGTCACGTTCGGGATCCTCGTCTGGTCCATGCTGGCCGGAGGCAACCTCTCGGTCTACTGGGACACTCCGAGCTTCATCCTCGTCGCGGGCGGCACTCTCTTCGTCGTCGTGGCGAGCTTCCCCCTCAGGACCACGCTCTCGGTCTTCGCTGTCATGCGGAAGGTGCTCTTCAACCGGCTGCCCTCCATCACGGAGGAGATCGACCGGATGGCGAAGTTCGCGCTCCTCGCCCAGCGCGAGGGCTTCCTCGCCCTCGAGGAGAAGCTCAAGGAGGTCGAGGATCCGCTCCTCTCGAAGGGGCTCAAGCTCATCGTCGACGGCTTCCCCATGGAGGCCGTGCGGGCCATCCTCGAGGCGGACATCGACGCCATGAAGGACCGACACAGCAACGGGAAGAAGGTCATCGACACGGTGGGCTACTACGGCCCCGCCCTCGGGATGCTCGGCACGCTCATCGGTCTCGTGGCCATGCTGGTCAATCTCAATGACCCGTCGAAGATCGGCGCGGGCATGGCGGTGGCCCTGCTCACGACCTTCTACGGATGCCTCATCGCCAACATCATCTGCCTCCCCATTGCCACGAAACTCGACATCCGGTCCAAGGAGGAGGGGCTTCTCCGGGCGGTCATCATCGAGGGCATCGCCTCGATCCAGGCGGGCGACAAGCCCCAGCTCCTCAAGGAGAAACTGAAGGCCTTCCTGTCGCCCGTGGAGCGGCGCGTGCTGCTCGAGAACGCTCCGAAACCGCAGACTGCGGCCATGTGAGGTCGAACCATGGCCGACGAGCAGCAGAGCGCACCGCTCTGGGTGATGAGCTTCGCGGATCTCAACTCGCTGCTCGTCACGTTCTTCATCCTGCTCCTCACCTTCTCGACCCAGGACGAGGAGCAGGTGCGGCGCGTCGGCGGCGCCATGCGGGAACGGCTCGGCGTCATGGCCGAGCGGAAGACGATCTCGACGCCCATCCCGGCGCCGGCGCGGCCCGGTCCGAAGCGCCTCGACCAGGGCTCCAGCGTGCCCTCGCGGCGCCGCGAGCAGGAGAGCGAGCGGCGCCTCGAGGCTCTGGTCCAAAGCCCCGAGTACGATGTGAAGATCGACATCCTGAACGAGGCCGGGGGCATGCGGATCCGCCTCGCGGACGAGAACCTCTTCGAGCCCGGCGGGGTGTCCCTCTCAACGCTCGGTCAGTCTATCATCGAGGAGATCGGGAACATCCTCCACGATCGTGGAGCGACAGTCATCGTGGAGGCCCACACCGACGACCTCACGTACACCTTCTCCCGGTACCGGACGGCGGAGGACCTGACACGGGCCATGGCCCTCGATGTCGCGCGGATCCTGACGGGGCGATGTCGCCACGAGCGATCGCGCGTGGGTCTCTCGCCCATGGGGAGCGCGCGGCCCGCGGCGCCCAACGACTCGGCGGTGAACCGGACGCGGAATCGGCGCATCGAGATCCGTGTCCTCGGGAACGAAACGTGAGACGGAAGAAGAAGGAGGCAGCCGAATCGGGGCCCGGCGCGCCCATGTGGATGCTCTCCTTCAGCGACATGATGACCAACGTCCTCTGCTTCTTCATCCTGCTCCAGGCCTTTGCCTCGGAGCGGCAGGTCGGGCTCCTTGCCGACGGGCTCGGGTCCTTCCGGGACGAGGTGTCGACCCTCGGCCTTCCGGGCTCTCTCCCCGGCAGCCGGGCCGCCGTGGATCTGGGCGCCGGGCGCGTCTTCTTCCGACCGCCGCGGTCCATCAACCCGAAGAACCTCGTCGAGCCCGACGGAAAGATCGCCGACGCCAATCGCGATGCCCTGAGGGCCGTCGTCCTCGAGGCGATCAAGAAGACGGGCGTCACGATGATTCCCACGGCCATCGTGTTCGAGCCCGATGTGACGACCCTCACGCTCGAACACCGGTCCTTCCTCGAGACCCTCGCCCCATTCCTTCGGCTCGGGCGCTATCCCGTGACGATCCAGGGGTACAGTTTCGAAGAGGGCGGCGGTCCCGATGACGGCTGGCGGATTTCGGAGGCGCGAGCCCGGGCCGTGGGGGCCGGCCTCGCGGAACTCGGCCTGCAGCACGAGCGCATTACGGTCGTGGGCCACGGCATGCTGACCCGGGGCGCCGGGACGCTCGGCGCTGTTCGCTCCGTCCAGAATTCTTTCGGCCGCCGCATCGTCACGATCTCCCTCGGACCCTGAACATGATCGAACCCGCCACGCCGGTCGTCTGTGCGGAGCGTCCCCTCGTCATGGGGCTCCTGGCGGGTCTCCTGTCGGAGGCGCAGTCGAACCGCGCCATCGAGCACATGCGGAACTGCCCTCCCTGCCATGAAGCCCTGGCGGCGGCGGCCACGTCGACGGGGGCGGGGCGCCTTCGCGAGGGCATGGATCTCTCCGATCCGGACCTCACGAGCCTCCTCGCGTCCGCCCGTTCGCGATTCCGGCCGCGGCACCTGCGCCCGGCGCCCCGGGCGTCCTGGGCCTTCGCGGCCCTCGCGCTCGTTCTCGCCGGTGTGGCCGTGTTCCGCGGACCCGGGCGGGGAAAGGACGCGGACGAGGGCGCCGCCGAAAGCCGGCTCTGGTTCCAGAGCCTCATCCGCGGCGTGCCGGTCATGCTCTCGCCCTCCGGCGCCGCGGAGGCCCGGCCCCGGACCTTCTCCTGCCTGCTCCCTCCCGCCGCAACCGGATTCCGCCTCGTGGTCATCGGGGACGGCGGCTCGCCCGTCGCCGACGTGCCCTTTGCGCCCGGCGCGCCGGACGTCCTCCTCGAACCCGTGGACATCGCGGGGAGCGAGGGAGGGTGCCGCGCACAGCACGTCGTGGCGCCGTTCCCGGCCGACGTCGCCATCGAACCGGGGCGCACCTACGGGCTCGCCATCGCCCTCCCCGGCGCCGTCATCTCGCCGGCGATCACGTTCACCGTTGCTGCCGGCCGCTGACGTCGGCCGGCAGCGGGGCCCCGGCTACTTCCGGATCTTCGAGATCCGTGCGAAGTATGACGCGAAGGCCGCGATGCCGCCGGAGGCCTGGCCCCAGTCGAAGTTCTCGTTGGGCGCGTGGTAGCCGTGCTCGGGCAGCGAGAGCCCGATGAACAGCACGGGAGAGCGAAGGAGGCGGTTCATCGTGAGGACGGCGCCGATGGAGCCGCCCTCCCGCACGAAGGCGGGCGAACGACCGAAGGCGAAGCGGATGGACTCGCGCGCGGCCTCGACGAAGGGACCCTCGACGATGCCGCGGAACGGGGCGAGACCGCCCTCGGGGAAGACCTTGACGTCGGGGTTCTGCTTCTTCACGAAGGCCTTGAGCAGGCGCAGGGCCTCGGCCGGCGTCTGATCGGGGACGAGCCGCATGCTGACCTTGGCCTCGGCCCACGGCGGGACGATCGTCTTGATGCCCGGCCCCTGATAGCCGCCGGCGATGCCGTGGATCTCGAAGGTCGGCTCCGCCCAGATGGCCTTCATGACCTTCATGGGGTCCTTGAAGCGGATCTTCCGGAACCCGTGGTCCTTCACGAAGGTGGCCGTCCGGAAGCCGCAGTTGCGGAAGCCGTCGATCTCCTCGCGCGTGGGCTTCACGACGGATCGGTAGAAGCCGGGGATCTTCACACGGCCCGTCTTTCCGTCCACGCACTTCGAGAGGAGGTCGGCGAGCTCCGTGAACGGATTGCGGGCCGCGCCGCCCGTGACGCCGGAGTGGACATCCTTGGTGCCGGTCTCGAGGCGGAGCCGCGCCCCCTGGAGTCCACGGAGGCCCGAGGAGAGGCTCGGTCGGCCCCGGGCGATCCAGATCGTGTCCGACACGATGACGGAGTCGGTGCGGAGCCGCTCCGACTCCGCGGCGACGAAGGCTGCGAAGTTCGGGCTTCCGATCTCCTCCTCGAACTCCCAGAGGAATCGGATGTTGAGGGGCAGGCCCGCCTCGACGGCGCAGGCCGCGCCGAAGAGGGCGGCGAGGGCCGGTCCCTTGTCGTCGGTCGTGCCCCGGCCGCCGTAGCGGTCTCCGTCCTTCTGGAAGGTGAAGGGATCATGGGTCCAGTTCTCGCGGTCCGCGGGCTGGACGTCCATGTGGTTGTAGACCGTGACCGTGGGATGGGACGGGTCCTGGCCGAAACCGCCCCAGACGACGGGCAGGCCGGCAGTGGGGAGGACCTCGGCCGTGCCCCCGAAGGACCGGATGGCCTCGGCGGCAGCCTCGGCGCCCCGGTCCACGTCGCCCCGCCGCGCCGGATCGACGCTCACGGTCGGGATCTCGACGAGGTGTTTCAGCATCTCCTCGAAACGGCCGCGCCGGGCGGCGGTCCATGCGGCGAGATGGCTCCGGTCGAAGAGCGATTCCATGGGCGTCCTTTCCTCCGGGAGAGTCCCTGGCAAGGACAGGAGTCTACACGTGACCGGGGTGAGGGGAAAGCGCGGCTTTCCCCCACGCCTGTCGGAGTTTCCGGCAGTGGAGGGGGAAAGACCAGGCGTCCGCGGCCGCGGGCCGGCGGCGGGCTTCAGGAGCCGTCTCCGGCGTCACGATAAGGAGGGCGAGTCCCCGACAACGATGCGCCACGAGGTGAGATGATGGGTGAGCGGTCCGCCCGCCTGCTGACGACCCGGGAGATCGACGAGATCGTCGCCGGATTCGGGGGAGGGTCGCGGAGCGCCGCCGTGGACGTGGAGCCGCGGACCTGGGACGTCAACCGGCCCGTCCGCGTCCCCCCCGAGAAGATGCAGGGGCTCGCCCTGCGTCACGAGCAGGCCGCGCGGGCCCTCGCAGAGGTCATGCGGCGCCGATTCCGTTGCGACACCGCCGTGCGCCTGGCGGAGGTGGACCAGATCCGGTTCGACTCGTTCCGAGCCTCCCTGCCGGAGATCGTCTGCGGATTCCAGGTGAGGGCCGCGCCCCTCGTCCAGCCCGCACATCTCATCCTCGACTTCGACCTCGCGTTCCGGGCTCTCGATCGTCTTCTTGGCGGACCGGGAGAGTCCGCGTCCGATCCCCGGGAGCTGACGCGGACCGAGACGGCGGTCATCGGCGAGTTCGTCGAGATGATCCTCGGGGTCGCCGACGAGGCCTGGAAGGGGATCCACGCGCTCAAGTTCGAGCCGGGCCCCGCCGTGTCCGTCCCCCGTTTCATCGAGTCTCCGCCGGGGTCGGAGGTCATGCTCGCCGTCCGCTTCGAGGTGACCGGCGCCCTGTCGGGATCCATCATTCTCGCCCTGCCCCTCTCGGAGCTCGAGGCGCCCATCCGGGCCGCGCGGGAGACGCGCCGCGAGGCGCCTCGCGACCGGAAGACCGCGGCGGTGACGCCGATGCTCCGCGGCGTGGGCATCGACGTGGCCATCCGCCTCGGCGGCGCGGAGATCTCTATGGCCGAGCTCGCCGCGCTCGAACCGTCCGACATTCTCGTCCTCGACCGCTCCATCGGCGAGTCCGTGGAGATGCTCGTCGAGGGCGTGCCCAAGTACCGCGGGCGGCTTGGCCGACGCGGAAACGCGTTCGCCTTCAAGGTCGGGACGGCCATTGCCCCCGACGAGGGGCGGATCCGGAGGCCGGGAGCGGCATGAGCGACACTGCGGACAGGAACGACGAGGCGCGCGGCGGCGGCGCCGCGGCACGAGGTGTTGCCGCGCGGGAGGCGGCCTTCGAGACCGTGGAATCCGAGCGCGGACCGGCGTCGCCGTCGAACCTCGATCTCCTCATGGACGTGACCGTTCCCGTGACCGTATCGGTCGGTTCCGTCCGCAAGACCATCGCGGAGATCGTGGATCTCGGGCCGGGGTCCGTCATCGATCTCGAGCGGCCCACGGGCGAGCCGGTGGATGTCCTCGTCAACGGGAAACTCATCGCCCGGGGCGAGGTCATGGTCGTCGGCGAGCGCTACGGCATCCGCATCACGGAACTCGTGAAGTAGCGTCCGCCGCGTTGGGCTCCCGGGGGCGCCGCGTACAGTAGCCGCCCGGCGAAGCCCATGCTCACCTTCGTCTTCCAGACCGTCAACGTCCTCGCGATGGTCCTCATCGCACTCGGGCTCCGCTTCCGCCGGGACCGGCGGCGTCATGTGAGGCTCATGACGGCGGCCCTCGTCACGGACCTGCTTCTCGTCATCGCTGTCGAGCTGACGCGGGGCGCGGTGGAGAAGGCGTTCGCCACCTCGCGGACCGTCGTCATCGTCCATTCGAGTCTGTCGACGGGTGTTCTCGTGCTGTGGGCCGTGCAGGCCGTCTCCGGCGTGCGGATCCTGCGGGGTCGGCCCGCGCTGCCGGTGCATCGCCGGACCGCCGCGGCCTTCGTCGCCTGCCGCCTCGGGTCCTTCGCGACGAGCTTCCTCGTCCTCTGATCGCGGCCGCGTCAGGCCGGAGTTCCGGCCGGGACCGCCGGGGACACGCGGTGGCGCACCTCGTCCCGCGTGGCCGAGCGGGGGAGGATGTCGCGAAGGCCCGACGCGAGACAGCGCACGACGGCGTCCCGCGTCGGCGACGCGAGGAGCACGAGGATCCGCCGGCCCTGTCCCCCCGGGAAGGCGCGGAGCGCGTGGAGCAGATCGAGCCGCCAGGTCCGGTCTTCGGGGATCTCGACGACGAGGGCGGAGGGCCTGGAGCGGAGGACCCCCCGTACGAGGGCTCCCTCGTCCGCGACCACGGCGGGGTGGTGATCGGCCAGCGCTTCGAGGACCACGGCGGCCGCGCTCCGGTCCTCGACGAGGACCAGGACGGAGCCTTCGGGTGGCGGGGCCGCATCGACAGGGGAGGCGTTGCCGTCCGGCGCCGTGGCCGCCGCCGTGTCGCCGCCCTCGGGCGCCCCGGCGCGTTCGAAGGCGCCCTCGCCCACGAGCAGGAGGAGCGTGCCCGAGACGCCCTCGGCGAGCGAGAGGTCCAGAGCGGCCGCGTTGAAGCGCCGGCCCTCGAGGGGATCGGCCCCGCCCTGCCAGACGGAGCCCGTGAGTTCGAGCGGGGCGGAGGCCGTGAGATCGACGGTGCCGAACACGGAGGATGCCGAGTCGGTGAGCGCCGCGGCCAGGAGGGGGAGCGCCTCGGCGAGAGTCCCGCGCTCGGCTTCGGAGAGGGCGGGCCCCTCGGCGATCCGCTCGAGGACCTCCTCGGCGGACCGCATCTCGAGCATCTTCACGAAGGCCGCCGGGAGGGGCGCCGGCAGGACGATGACGCACGAGCCGGAGCCGGGGGCGCCGACGGTGAGGGGGAGGGCGAGCGCGTCGGCCGGCAGGCTCCGGCGGAGCTCCGGATCGCCGGGCGTCCAGACCCTCGGAGCTCCCGGCTCGACCGTGACGCCGAGGAGCATGCCGAGGATCTCGGCGAGCTTCTCCCGGAACCGCTCGAAAACGGTCGCGAGACGGGACGATCGATCTCCTGCCGATGCCGCCATCGTGGTGCCTGAAACCCCCAACCTGTTCCTGTATCGGACGATGCGGGCCCGCCGGTTGAGGACGCCCCGCACCCCCCGTTCAGCGGGACTCGCGCGGCTCTTCCGGAGAGGCCGGGAGCCCGGCCCGGACGTCGGCGAGGGATCGGATCACGGTCTCGGTGTCCACCTGGTTCACGGTGCGGATGCGGCGGGCCGCGTCGCGGATGGCCTCGTCCGGAAGGCCGCAGTCGGCGAGGAGGAGGCGCGTGAGGCCCACGGCCACCTCGGCCTCCTCGAAGCTGATGTGGGTGGCGCCCGACCGGGCGAGATCCGCCCGCTCGAGGATGTAGCGTCCTCTCGTGTAGATCGGGATGTTCGGGAAGCGCGAACGCACCGCAGCGATGATGGACGTGCGGGCGGAGAGGCCCGGAATCGTCACGACGAGCCAGCGGGCGCGGTCGATGCCCGCCGCCTGGAGGACTTCCCAGCGGGCGGCGTCCCCGTAGACGGCGCGGATCGCTGAGGCATTGAGTTCCCTCACCGTGGCGAGGTTCAGGTCGATGACCGAGGTCTCGACGCCGATGCGGCGGAGCTCCGAGGCTATGGCCTGTCCCACGACGCCATAGCCGACGATGACGGCCCGGTCCGGAACCGGCACGAGGCCGAGCCCCATCCGCTGGAGGCTCGTGCGGGACTTCGAGCGGGGGCCGTCGCCGGCCGCGGGCGCCATGCGGAGAAGGCGGGCGAGGCTCGTGAGGTGCGCATCGAGACGCCGCCCGAAGTACCCGCTCCGGCCGATCAGGAACGGCGTGACGAGAAGCGAGAGGATCGCGATGGCCAGCATGGCCTGGTAGGAGTCCTCGCGGAGGAGGCCGAAGTGGACGGCGGGGCCTGCGAGGACGAAGGAGAACTCGCCGATCTGGCCGAGAGCGAGCCCCACGGCGCCGGCCACGGAGATCGGAATGCGGATGAGCGCGAGAACGGCGACGACGATGGCGCCCTTGAGGACGATGACGAGGGCGAGGCCGAGGATGATGAGCGGCAGGTGGGCGTACAGGAAGCGGACGTCGAGGAGGGCGCCCACGCAGACGAAGAAGAGCCCGATGGCGATGTTCCGGATCGGGGACAGATCGGCGCGGATCTGGTGGGCGACGGGCGTTCCCGAGAGGGCGATGCCGCCGAGGAAGGCCCCGAGGGCGACGCTCGCACCGGCGAGGTCCGCGATCCAGGCCATGGCCGCGCATGAAGCGAGCGCGACCAGGGCGAAGAGCTCCTGGGACCGAACGGCGGCGACGCGCGCGAAGAGTCGCGGGAGGAGCCGGCGGGAGACGACGACGACGGCGGGGAGGAGAGCGAGCAGCGCGATGCGAAGGCCGGGCGACGCGATGGCGCCGGACGAGGCGGCGGAGCGGCCCGCGACGAGCGGAAGAAGGGCCACGGCGGCGATGGATGCGACGTCCTGGGCGAGGAGGATGCCGAGAGCGGTGCGCGCCCGGTAGGTGTCCGATTCGTTCCGGTCCTCGTAGGCCTTGAGGACGAGAGCCGTCGAGGAGAAGGCGACGAGGAGACCGAAGAGTCCGGCCTCGAGGGGCGGCATGCCGAAGGGCGTGAGGATCGCGATGACGGCTCCGGCCGTGAGGAGGATCTGGAGGCCGCCGCCGATGCCGGCGATGCGGGCGAAAGATCGCATCTCGCCGAGGTGGAACTCGAGTCCGATGAAGAACATGAGGAGGAGGATCCCGATGTCCGCGAGGTGCTCGATCCGGTTCCGCTCCCAGAGGAGCCGCAGGGTGTGGGGGCCGAGGGCCACCCCGAGGAGGAGGTAGGCGCAGACCGGGGACTGGCGGAGCCGGTGGAGGGCATAGACGGCCAGGGCCGCGAGGATCGTGACGATCGCGAGCGTGGCGACGAAGGGCATGCCGGACGGTATCAACCTCTCTCCGCGGATCGTAAGATCGCTCCGCCATGAAGCGTTCGATCCTCGAGGCAGGCGTTCCGTCCTTCGCCGCGACGACGGATCTCTATGAGCTCACGATGGCTCGGGCCCTGCACGAGGAGGCCCGGAATCCGGTCGCGTGGTTCGAGATGTTCATCCGTTCGACGGGCCCCCGTCGCGGCTATCTCGTGGCGGCAGGACTCGAACAGGCGCTCGATTATCTCGAGGCGCTGGCTTTCGATGGCGGGACCGTGGAGGCCCTGCGCCGCCTGCCGGGCCTCTCCGGGGCGCCCGCGGATTTCTTCGAATACCTGCGGGCCTTCCGCTTCACGGGGGATGTGCGGGCGATGCCCGAGGGCACGGTCTTCTTCGCCGGGGAGCCTCTGCTCTCGGTGCGGGCGCCCCTCATCGAGGCGCAGATCGTCGAGAGCTTCCTCCTCTCCGTCCTCGGCTACGAGACGCTCGTGGCGTCCAAGGCCGCGCGGGTCACGGAGGCCGCGGCCGGCCGCGATGTCGTGGAGTTCGGACTCCGGCGGGGACACGGCCCGCACGCGGGCATCCTCGCGGCCCGCGCCGCGTACATCGGTGGAGCGATCGCCACCTCGAACGTGGATGCCGCCCTGCGGCTCGGCATCGGGGCATCCGGCACCATGGCCCACTCCTTCGTCCTGGCCCACGACTCGGAGGACGAGGCGTTCCGTGCCTTCGTGCGGAGCCAGGGGAAGCGGGCGGTCCTCCTCATCGACACGGTGGATACGGAGGCGGCGGCACGGCGGATCGGGACGATGGGCGATCTTGCCTTCGCCGGCGTCCGCCTCGACAGCGGCGATCTCCTCGCCCTCTCGCGCTCGGTCCGGGACATCCTCGACCGGGCCGGCCGCGCGGATGTCCGGATCTTCGCGAGCGGCGACCTGGACGAGGACCGGATCGACGGGCTCGTGCGGGCGGGGGCTCCCATCGACGGCTTCGGCGTCGGAACCGATCTCATCACGAGCCGGGACCACCCGGCGCTGGGCGCCGTCTACAAGCTCGTCGCCATCGAGGAAGGCGGCCGGCTGCTGCCGCGGGCGAAGCAGAGCCCCGGGAAGGCCACGCTGCCCCTTCCGAAACAGGTCTTCCGGGCGATCGCGGAGGGTCATTTCCGCGGGGACGTGCTCGGCCTCGAGGACGATGCCGCCCCGCCCGGCACGACGCCGCTGCTCGTGCCGGTCATGGCGTTCGGATCGCGACTCGATCCGGAACCCACTCTCGATGAAGCGCGCCGCCGGTTCCTTGCCGGCCGCGAGTCCCTCCCGCCGGAGCTTCGGTCGATCAGGTCGGCCACAGAGGCCACCGTCACACTGTCGCCGAGGCTTCGCGCCGCGTCGGAGGCGGCAGGCGTCCTCTGACCGCTCCCTGTCGGAACTCCGGACAGCGTTACGGCGGCGTAACGGCGGAGCGCGAACCCCACGCTCAGCGGCACCCTGATCGACACGAAGCGTCCGTGCGAGCGGCGATGCAAGTGTCAATTCGAAGAGCGCTTGTGAATCCTTGTTCCGCGGACGGCCGGAGGTCGAGGGAGGAATGGCCGTTGCGCTGTCCCCGGCATGAGGCAGAAGACGGGTGTGCTTTTCGTCATGTTCGCACTGGGGTTTCGCGCCGTGGGGACTGGCCAGGAGACGTCGCCGTCGGGCGGCCAGGAGGCGAAGGAGGCGCTGGACGTGCTCGCGACCCGACCTGCCTCGGAGGAGGACCGGCGGCGGCAGGCCATCGAGCAGGAAATCGACACCATCGTCATCACGGCCTCGCGCCGCCCCGAGCGAGAGTTCGACCTGCCGCGCTCCATGAACGTCGTGGACGTTCAGCGGATCCGCGAACGCGCCGAGCTGTCCATTGCGGATGCGGCGGACGACGAGCTTGGCGTCTGGGTGGAGAAGCGCACCGCGCACACGTCGGACTTCGTGATCCGCGGCCTCTCGGGCGGCAACCTCCTCGCCCTCGTGGACGGCAACACCCTCTCGACCTTCTGGGGCGAGGGCGGGTTCGCCGGCGACGACCTCTACGGCAAGGTGGATCCCGAGAACATCGAGCGGATCGAGGTGATCCGCGGTCCGGCGTCCGTGCTCTACGGCTCGAACGCGCTGGGCGCCGTCATCAACTTCATCACGCGGACCTCGCCCATCGACTTCACGACCGGGGGCGTCGAGATCGGCTTCCGGAGTCGTGCCCTCGGTTCCACGGCCCCGTCGCTCTGGCGCTTCCGGGAGGAGTTCTACGGGGCCGACGAGTCCTTCCGGTGGCTCGTCGGAGCGAGCTGGTGGGACGCGGGCCACACCCGCGACGGCAGTGGTCAGGACCAGAGCCCGACGGGGGGCAACGGCGTGCTCTCCGACGGCCGGTTCGACTGGAAGATCGACGAGGACGCGCTGTTCACGCTCACGGTGCAGCACGTCGAGAACGAGCAGGTCTTCCGCTACTACCGGCCGACCCAGGACAACGCGAACTACCGCACGGCCGTCGCGGCCTTCCTCGCGCTCGATGATCTCGGCTGGTGCCTCGCCGATACCCTCGACGCCCGGATCTACATCCAGCACAAGCGGGACGAGCGCCGCTGGTTCTCGGCCTCGACGGGCGCCGTCACTGCGGAGGGGTTCGCGACCTGGGCCACCCTCGAGACCGGCGTCCAGCTCACGAAGAGCATCTCCGACCACACGATCATCTACGGCCTCGATTTCGAAGTGACGGAAGCCGAGAGCCCGGACGACGAGCAGTTCACGATCACGCCGGTGGGCGGGACGCCCGTGAAGGCTGCGCCCGACACGCTCTGGGGCTCCCTCGGCATCTGCGCGCAGGACACCTGGAACGTCCTCGACTGGCTCTCCCTCGTGGGTTCCCTCCGCTTCGACGCGTTCCGCTTCGAATCCGACGTCGATGATCTGTACGTTCCGCCCGGTGGGCTCGACCCGTCCGTCGATGAGTTCACGGACCATGAGACGGCCCTCGTCGGAGGGCTCCAGGCCGTCTTCCACCTCTCGGAGGAGACCAACGTCTTCGCGGGCTGGACCCGGGGATTCCGCCTCTTCGGCCCCAGGTTCGGCGTGACGCAGCACGGCTACGGCGTCGTCGTCCCGACCCCGCTCCTCGACCCCGTGACCGCGGACCAGTTCGAAGTGGGCCTCAAGCACCGCGGGCGGCACTTCCAGGGCGACCTCGTCTTCTACCGGACCGACTTCGGCAACTTCCAGAACGTGGTTCCCGGCACCTTCCTCGGCCTTGACTGGTACGACTACAACGGGAACGGCTCGGAGGACCCGAACGAGAAGGTCTACGTCACCGAGGGCAACGGCGACGCCTTCGTCCACGGCGTCGAGGTCGGCGCCCGCGTGAACCTCGCGCTCCTCTCCGAGGACTTCTTCGGGGAGTCCTGGACGGCAGGCGGCACGTTCATGTGGAACTACGGTCGGGACGAGACCAACGAAGTCCCGATCCGCCACACGCATCCCGCCCGCGGGACGGCCAGCGTCCGCTACGAACATCCGGATCCGGATCTCGGGCTCTGGTTCGAGGTCTCCGCGGAGTTCGTCCGGCACTACGACCGGATCCCGCCGGACCGTCTGGCCAACGACGTGGGCTACTGGGAGGACCCGCAGGTCTCGGCGTCGGGGAAGCGGCGAGCCTGGGGGCTTCCCGGGTACTCCGTCTTCGGTTTCCGGGCCGGCGTGAACCTCTGCCGGAACGCGACGCTCTCCGTGGGCATCGAGAACATCTTCGACCGGCTCTACCGCCCGGCCCACGCGCGCTGGGATGCCCCGGGTATCAGCTTCTGGGGGTCCCTCGAGGTGACCTTCTGACATGCACGATCACGCGGACCATCCGCTCCGTCACGGGACCAGGTGGCCACCTCCGGCGGCCCTGCCCGCGCCGTCCGCTCATCCGGCCGGCGTGTTCTCGACCACGGCGCCGGGGCGCCGGGGCGAGCGCCGGTGTCCCGATCCCCTGGCGGTTCTCTTCGCCCTCGCCGTCCACTCTGCGATCGCGGGCGCGCTGATGCTCGGCACCGGCGGGACAACGTCATTCGAGCCCCCCCAGGCGCTCCTTCCCTGGGTTGCGGCTCCGGCGTCCCGAGGCGGGGAGATCCGCGCGGCGGAGATTCCGGATGAAACGGCGCCGGCGCCCGCCGTGGAGGCGCGGCCCCTCGCCGCGTCCGAGGCGCTGCTGCACCGGGTGGTCGAGGACATCGAGAGCGTGGAGGTGACCGCCACCGAGGCGCGCCTTCTCGATCCGCTCTTCGATGTCGAACCCGAGGCACTTCCCCCCGTGACCCGCCCGGAGCGGCGATTCCGCGCACCCCTTCTGCGACCGATCCCCGGCCTTCGCTCGGAGAGGGCTGCCGCGCGCGGCGCCGAAGCACCCGCTGGCCCTCGAGCGGCGGCCGCCGCACCACCGGCCTCCGGGAGCGGGATCCCCCCGGCGGTGGCCGCCCCGGGAACCATGCCGTCGCCCCTTTCCGCGGCCGGTCCTCCCGCCAAAGCCGGATCCGGGGCGGGACACGCGGGGGCGGGGGCCTTCGTCGGCGCGTCGCCCCGCACCGGCTGGCAGGTGAAGCCGCCCTATCCGCGGGAGGCCCGGCGGCGGAGCCTCGAGGGCGTCGCCGTCGTGGAAATGGAGGTCGACGACACGGGGCGTGTCGCCCGCGTGCGTCTCGTGCAGAGCAGCGGCCATGCGTGCCTCGACGAGGCCGCCCTCGAGGCCGCGCGGGAGTGGCGGTTCATCCCGGCACGGCAGGACGGTATTCCCGTTCCCGCGACGGTGCGCCGGCGCTTCGCCTTCCATCTCGAAGGCTGACAGCCCGGAAGTCCGCACGGGTGCCGGGCGCGGTCGCGATTCCGCCCTTCCACGCCCGGTCAGGGGAGGGTTGCCTCCGATCGCGCTCCGCGGCGCAGGAGCCCGAGCGCGATGCGCCGGAGCAGCAGGGCGAGGGCGACGCCCCCGAGGCCCATGACGGTGAGTGCCGTGAGGATCCTCGCCGGGCTGCGCGCGTAGGTCTGCTCGACCCGACCCCGTGCGGGGTCGAGGGCGAGGCGGACCTTGCTGAACCCGGTGACCTCGGGAATCCGCAGGGTGGACGTGGCCGCGCTGAGTTTCCCGCCGGACAGGGACCACCACGTGGTCTCCACGGAGTCGATGGCAGGCAGCGTGGTAATCCTGTCCGCGGCGTACCGGCCCGCTTCGGCCTCGTACTCGGCCGGCGTCAGACGCCGGTCCCGTGCGACGAGCACCGTGCGGACCCAGACAGGGCCGGAACGCGCCAGCTCCGCCATCTCCTGGCGGCTCGCCGGGACGACGACGACCTCGTCCTTCCGTTCGAGACCCTGCCTGCCCTCGGTCCAGCGGCCTGTCGACGGAAGACCGGGGATCTCCGCCGGCGAGCCCACTGCGGCGGCTCCTGGAATGACGTCGATCGTCCCGGTCCAGGGTGATCCGCCTCCCGACAGGAACGGACCCATGAAGAGGATGAGGCCGGCCGCGACTCCGACTGCGAAGCCGCCGATGGGGAAGAGTCTTTCGGTCACGCCGTCGTGTCTCCCGGGGCGCCGCAGGATACCACCGGAGGACCGCCGCCGGGAGGGAGCGACCGGCTCAGCGCGCCGGGGGCAGGATCTCGATCCCGTCGATCTGGAGCGGGGGTGCGTGGATGCCGGCGGGGCTCGCCAGTTCGAGCCGGAAGGTGAAGCGGCCGGGGCGATCGGGCATGAGAATGCGGCAGGGGATGCGAACGCGGCAGCCCTCGCCGAGGCCCGGTTCCGGAAGCCACTCGATGCCTCGCGGTGGCGGTGCGCCCGGGGCATTGCCGGCGCTCCACGACCAGGCGAGCCTCGGAGCATGGGGAGAAACACCGCCGGGCAGGAACCCGTCGCCGGCCTCGACGATGGCGAGCAGGATGGCGGATCCGCCGGCCCGCGGAGCCGGCTGACCTGCCGGGAACGCCACCCGGATGTGGAAGCCGCGGGGGAACTCTCCCCGGCGCGTCGCGGCGACGAAGGCGGTCTCTTCGGAAATAAGGGCGCCGGCTTCCCGCGCGGCGGACTGATACGTCGAGGCCGCCGTGCCGAAGTCGCCGGCGGCGAGCTCGAGGCGCCAGCGGAGCCGGCTCACGAACGGCGACTCCGCGAGGAGCCCTCCGTGTGCCCGCACCTCGTCGAGGGCCGATGCCGCCCCTGGATCCACGGCGCCTGCCCGGAGCCGCGCGACGATGGCCCGGATGGACCCGAGGGCGTCGGAGGCGGCGCGGCGGCGATCCTCCGGAGCCGCCGCGAGGAGCCCTTCGCCGGCCCGGCGTCCCGCGTCGCCGGTGCGAAGCGCCAGCGCCGCGAGGCACCGGATCCGCTCCTGGCCTGCGAGGAAGCCCGTGGCCGCGAGCACGGCCTCGGCGATCTCCGGATCTTCCGAGGGGGCCTCGAGCGCGGCGTCGAGGATGGCGGCGAGGTCCGCCGGTCGCTCCGGAGACAGGAGCCGGATCGCGTCTGCGGTGGCGCGGGGCATGGCGAGCCCGGCGAAGGCGGCGGGATCG
>CAYQRN010000051.1:0-23338 GCA_964419995.1 uncultured Planctomycetia bacterium | reverse complement strand
GTGCGCGGCCGCGCCGCCCTGCCGGAGGCCGCTCGGCTGTTGCACGTGCGGACGGTAACGGGGATGGGGAGGGAAGCCGCGACGGCGTGAGGGCGCCGGACGACACTCGGTGACACGGCCATCAGGGGCTCGTCGGAGGAGAGGCGGACGTTCAGCGCGCCGCAGTCTCCCGGACGGGCCTTCAGCGGCGGAGGAAGCGCGCGAGCCGGGTGAGGCCCTCGTCGAGCGCCCCGGGTTCGGCGCCCACGTTGACGCGGAGGTGGCCTTCGAGTCCGAAGTACGCCCCCGGAGCCACGAGAACGCTCTCGGTCTCCGCAAGCCGCAGCGCGAGGTCGGCGGACGGCTCGGCTCGCGCGTAGCGGATGCACGCGATGGCGCCGGCCCGGGACGGGACGAGGCGCGCGAGGTCGGCGTGGCGGTCGCACCAGGCTGCGAGCTGCTCGTGACCGCCGGCGATCAGGCAGCGAGCGCGCCGCCGTGCCCTCTCGCGGACCTCTGGCCGCAGGGCGTGGATGGCGAGGATCGTCGAGACCGCGGGCGCGCTGATCACCGTGTAGTCATGCCGCGCGGCCATGGCTTCGATGATCGTCGGGGGCCCGACCACCCAGCCGATGCGGAGTCCCGGGAGCCCGAAGGCCTTCGAGAGGCTTCCGAATGCGAGGACCCGCCCGGACCGGCCGTAGAGGCTCGGCGTGGCGGGACCGTCATCCCGCTCCGCGCCGGCGTAGACCTCGTCCGAGAAGAGCCAGGCACCGGCCCTCTCCGCGGTCTCGAGGATGCGCCCGGAGTCCTCCGGGCCGAGGATGGCTCCGGTCGGGTTGTTGGGATTCGTGATGCCGACGACCGCGGTTCCCGGCACCACGGCCCGCTCGAGGGACTCCACGTCGAGGGCGAAGTCCCTCTCCGGATCGAGCCGGAAGGTCCGCACCGCGGCTCCGAGGTTCCAGGCGATGCCCTCGAGCTCGAGGTAGTTCGGCGTGAGCAGGGCCACGCGATCTCCCTCCCCGAGGAGCGTCGAGAGCGCCAGGAAGTTGGCCTCCGCGCAGCCAGTCGTCACGAGGACGTTCTCCGGCGCCGCGCCGGGCACCGTCGCTGCGATGGCGGCACGAAGCTCCTTCGCGCCCGCGCAGGGCTGGTAGCCAAGCCTCGTGCCGGCCACCTGAGCCAGGAGGTCGGAGCCCTCTCCGAGCTCGGCCACCGTCATCGGGTGGACGCCCGACTCGGCGAGGTTGATCTCCACCTCCCAGTCGAAGCGGGCCATGAACCGCTCGAGCAGGAACGGCGTGAACTCCCGAGATCTCCGCTTCATCATCCGCTCCGATTCCGTGAGAGTTACGACCATCCTGCCAGGCAATCCCGGATGCTGAGCCACACCCATGAGCGGATACCGTTGCCCGGCGACTGCCGAACGGATGTACGACTCGGCCCCAGACATCACTCGCGGCCTGGCTATTCCTCTTGCGACCGGTGATGCGCGGCCGCTTTCAAGTAGCAGTCGAGATTCTGGAACCAGGTCCTGTTCCGGTTGTCCCAGGATGGCGGGATCCCGAAGAGCGGCATCGCACTCAGCGCATGCTGCTTTTCCGGATTCACGACGACGACCCGCGGCGGCTCCTTGCTCAGTGCGACGCTCTGCCGGATGAGCCAGCGAAGCTGGAAGTCGCCCGCGGCAAAGGAGATCCCGATGACGACGACCTCGGTGGCATCTCGCAGTGTCTCGAGCGCGACCTTCCATAGGAGCCCGAACGGCCGGTCGTGCGCACTGAGCTTGAAGGAGGCCGGCGGAATGATGCAGCGTTCCATATGGTGGCCACACGTCGCACAGGACCGCTCACTTGGATCGGTCGCCTCGTCAGCGTTGCTCGAGGGAAGCTCCGGACTCGCCCGCTCGTGACACTGTACGTTGCTGCAACGACTCCAGTCGAGCGAACCGTGGAGCTTCAGAAACACGCCCTGTTCCTCTCCCGTCGCCTTGATGCTGCGCACGGCTCGCTCGGCGGTCTGGCGCAGCCAGGGGTCGACGAAGCTCCGCAACCGACCCATGCGCTGTGAATGCCGCGGGTCCTGAGCCGCGTTTACCAGTACCCTGTCCAGGATCAGATCGTAGTTCAGCGTGATGATCGAGTCCTGTTGCTGGACGGTATCGAGAAGTTGCCGATGTCGTGGGCACACGGCGCCGGCAGGGACCTTGTCGAGGATGCGCCCGACGAGGTTGACAACATCACGGTAGCGAGCACCGCGGTGCAATTGCGCGGGGGGAGTCCGAGTCCATCCGTCGACGACCTGTTCAGCGACGAAGAGGTAAGAGAGAACGGCCTCGACGTCATAGTCGCAAGGTTGCTGGTCCGGGTAGAACCAGCGCAGGAAGTCGACGACGGCAGGCGCACGGTGCTTGTCGAGGCGTTCCTTCACCTCGTCGTGAGTCCTGCCGAAGAACCCCTTCATCGTGGGAAGTCCGAAGCTGGATGCTGCCGACGCGCCTGCGCCGAAGAGGAAGACGCGACGAGAGCGATTCGGCTGGACGGGGTCCATGATCGCGGTCAACCGGCACTCGAATCCGTCATCGGGAGAGGAGTCTGGCGATCGCGCGGCGGATCGCCGGCGAGGGCGTCGAAGAGGTCGAGGATGACGCGCTTCGTGCGGAACTCGCCGAAGCGCTTCTCGTCGTCGCGGCGGACGATGGGGAAGGAATCGAGGACGTGGCCGGCGTCGTCGCGGGAGAGACCGTAGAGGTGGAGGAAGGCGGCGTCGAGCTCGCAGCGCAGGAGGTAACGGCGCTCGTCGTCCCAGGAGAAGGGAGGGCCGTCGTAGCCGAGGTCGCGAGCGAAGGGGGCCATGTCGTCGGACGTGTATGCGAGCTCGAGGACCCGGGGGCGGATCCAGGACGCGAGGGTCTCGGCGCGGGACCAGGGAGCGGTGGCGTCGAAGGCGGAGGGGGGGAGGACGGGGAGTTGCTTCATCGTGAAGTACTTCAGGCTAGTTCCGCCGACCTTCTGACGCGAACAGTAGTCCAGAATGAACGAGTTCAGGTTGCCGAGCAGGCAGGTCCTGGCGGCGCCCGGCGCCGAGGGGAACATCAAGAGGAACTTGTCACCCACCCCCACCCGCGGGAGGACGGCGGCGATGACGGTGCGGACGTCGGTGTTGCGGCAGATGTCGCGCCAACCGAGGAGCCAGCCCCGGTCCCAGCGGCCCGCAAGGCGCTCGTCGACCTCGGCAGCCGGAACCCAGTAGCGGGGGAGTACGGAGTAGTCGGGGCGGCGGAGGCGATCTTCTGGGACGTCGGGGAGGGCCGTGTTCTTCGAGCCGGGCGGCTGGTCGGCGTAGTCGCCGAAACGGTGGTTGTAATGGTGGAGCATCTTGGCTTCGTAGAGGGGAAGCCAGGCTTCGTCGCCACGCCGGAAGGTGCTGTGCTCGAGGCGGAAGCCTTCCGTTTCGAGCTGGTCCCGCGTGCGGAAGAGGCCGGAGTCGTTGGCCATGTGGAACATGGCGGCGAAGCGGACGCCCCAGGGATTCTCCTCGGGCGGGCCCTCCCGGAGGAGGATGGGGACCCGGCGATAGATGGCCTTCGTGATCTCCGCGTCGCGGGAGCTCCGGAAGACAGGGCAGGTGCGGGTGTTGGGGTTCAGAAGGACGAGGTCCTCGGAGGTGAGGGTGAAGTGGCGGTTCCGGTCGGCGAGGTCCGTCACCTGGCTGGCGAAGAAGGCGAAGTCGGCGGCGCGGACGGGGCGTTCGGGGCCGGCGAGGGTGAGGAGGGTGAACTTGACGCGGGAATCGACAGCAGCGAAGAGGCCGTCGCGGTTCTCGAAATCGTAGAGCGAGGAGAGAACCTGTGACGTAACGAGGCTCCTGAAGAACTCCTTCGTCGTGTCGTCGGTCGCGATGCCCGTGGGCACGATGCAGCCCACGCGGCCGCCCGGGCCGAGGATCTGGCGCATCGTCTCGGCGAAGACGGCGTAGGTGTTGATGTCGCCCCGGCCGCAGAGGGGGAAGCGGCCGGAGTGACGAAGGAAGTGGCTCTCGCCCTCGGCGACGCGGAGATCCGCGAGGAAGGCGGCGTGGAGTCCCGGGTCGGAACCGGCGAGATCCCGGATCATGCGCTTGCGCTCGGCGGCGTTGCGGGCGGCCGCGATGCGCGGATCGCGGCTCGCGAACCACTGCTGTTCCTCGAGCTTCACCCTCTCCCAGGGCGGGTTCGAGAGGACCACGTCGAAGCCGCCGGACCAGCCCGTGAGGGGGTTCTCCGGCCTCCCGTCATGGCGCGTCTCGAAGACGTCCGGGAAGGCGATGTGCCAGTGGAAGAAGGCGTAGCGGGCGGCAAGCCCGTCGATGCTCGCCACGGTCTCGGGGCGTTCCGAGCGGGGATCCGAACGAAGGCGCTCGAAGATCTCGTGGGTGATCGGCTCCGCCGCGGCGCGGGTCTTTTCGCAGACGAAGGCGGCGCACCAGGTGTCGGCGAGGAGCTTGTCGTGGCGGTAGGCGGCCGAGCGGCGGCTCTCGGCGTGGCGCCGCTCCTTGAGCCGGACCTCGGCGAGCGTCCCGTCGGGAAGCGATGCCACTTCCTGGGCGAAGAGCGTGAGGTGGCCATAGTCCTCGATCCGGTCAGCGACTTTCGAGAGGAAGAGCTGCCCGTGTTGCCGCGCCTCCTTGTTGCGGCGCCGGAGGCCCCGGACCTCGGCCTTGTCGTCGCCCTCGATGGGCTCGAAGGCCGCCTCCGGGATCCCCTCGGCGAGGAGGGCGGGAGTCGTTCCGAGGAGGCTGTTGCCGCAGAGGATCCGGTGGTCGAGGAAGGAGAGGGGCCGGCCGGCCTCGAGAGCCTCCATCCAGAGGCTTACCTTGCAGAGCTCCACCGCGGTCTCGTTGACGTCCACGCCGAAGAGGCAGTTTCCGATAACAGCGCGGAGCGCCGACCGGACGGCGTCCGGCGCGGGCTCGTCGTCGCCGGTCCTCACCCGCGCGAGCCGCTTCGCGATCCGATGGGCGGCCGCGATGAGGAAATGCCCGCTCCCGCAGGCGGGATCGCAGACCCTGAGCGCGAGGATCGCGGCCTTTGGGTCGGGCTTGGACGCGGCCTCGTCCAGCACCGGGTCGAGAGCCGTGTCGAGGAGGCACTGGATCAGGCTCTCGGGCGTGTAGTAGCTGCCGGAAGTCTTCCGCTCGTGGCCGGCGGCGGACCGCAGCGTGAAGACTCCGGACTCGGCGTGGACCTCCGGGTGGAGCTCGAGGAGGGATTCATAGACGCTGCCAAGCTCCTCGGCGCCGAGGTTCCGCCAGTCCACCGCCTGCCGCAGCCCCTGGCCGGTCGTGAAGGCGAGGTGGCGGATCGCGTCGAGAAGGGCGCGGTTCGGGAGGTCGGCGGCGGCCAGGTCGGGGACGGCCGCCCTCGACCAGAGGAAGCTCCCAAGCGGCGGAAGGGCGAGGGCAGGGGCACCCTCGTCGCCGCCCAAGGCGTCCATGACGAGGCGGAGGGCTCGGTAGAGGTCGGTGTGCGGCGTGCCGCGGACCGTCTCCGCCATGCGCCGGAGCCGGGCAGTGGAGTAGAACCGCACGTAGCGATCGCGGGCCTCCGCGCCGGCCTTGGGATCGAGGAGGAGGTGCCGGTCCTCGGCGACGAAGAGGAAGATGACGCGGTAGACGAGGCGGAGGAGCTGGCGGTAGTAGTCCGCGACGGGGAGCGCCCCCGTGGCGAGGCGGCTGCGAAGGAGAGTGTTCCCCTTCTCGAGGAAACCCGCACCGAGGGCACCGATTGCCTCCTCGACGCCGGCGCGAAGACGGTCGAGAGCCCGCGTTCCCTGCTCCCTGGAGCGGGCGGACCAGCGTTCGAGCAGGCAGTCCTCGGCCCTCTCGGCCTCGATGCGGGACTGGTGCGCGAGCAGCCAGAACAGGGCGAAGTCGGCGTAGACCTCGCCCTCCAGCATGGTTTCGAGATCGAACTCGATGAAGGTCTGGCGCGTGAGGCTCCGGTCGTCGCGGAGGATCCGGAAACGGAGGCCGTTCGTGACGAAGCCGTAGAGCGATTCGTCGGAGCGGTTCAGATAGTCCTGGACGAGCCCGTGGGGGCTCACGCGAGCAGCCCCCGCAACGCCGGCGGTCTTGACGTCCAGATCGACGCCGACGCCCACCATGTGGATCGGCGAGTGCTGGTAGACGTGGGAGATGGGGTAGTCCCGGTCACCGATCCTGAGACCTCGGGCAGCGGGGAGGCGACCGTAGCCGAGTTCCTCGAAGAGGGGATGGAGCCAGCGGTCGCGCGTGGCGCCGATGCCGGCGTCGCCCGCCGCAAGGGCGGCCCGGAGGGTGGCGAAGGCGCGCCAGGACCCGCGAAGGCGGTTCCAGGACCGGGCGATGGCCTCGCCGAGCGACCGTCCGTCCGCGACGTGGTACGAGGCGGCGTCGAGGCCCTCGAGGGTCCCGCGACCCTCCCGAATGCGGCCGAGGAGATCGGGAGAGAGGATCGCTCCCTCCGAGCGGATCGTCGTGAAACCGTTTCCGCGGGGCCTGGCCATGGCCGTCAGGCGAGCGGCAGGAGGACGTAGATCCCGAGGATGTCCGCGGGCAGCTTCGGCTCGACACGGTGTGTGATGCCTTTCCGGCGGGCGGCCCGGCGGACGCGGACGTGGGCATCGAGGATGTCCCGCCCCCGGTCCACCGCCGCCTGCTCGACCGCGGGCCGCAGGTGCTGGTAGCTCTCGACCACCTTCCTGGCGAAGCTCGCCGCCTGATCGGGGTCGATGTTGCCCCGCGGCTCGGCGTCGAGGAGAGCCTCCGCGGAGGTGGCGGGAAGCCACGAGGCGGCTTCCGGAGCGCCCTCGAAGGCGACGAGGCGGCAATCTTCCGCGAGCAGCGCCTTCGCGTCCTCAGGAGTCCCGTCCCGCGGAATCTCGAGGATGTGGTAGCGGCAGCGCAGGAGAAGCAGCGTCGTCCGGCGGCGGACGGCATCGGTGCGCATGACGCCGGCGCGGCGGGCCACACCCAGGAGAGCCGGATCGAGGCTCGTGCCGGCAACGTAGCCGGCGAGTCCCTCGACGAGGGGGTGGGTGCGCGAGAGGTAGACCTGCCCCTCGGTCACGGGCAGCTCGAAACGGGCGGTGAGGCTCTTCGTCTCGCCAATCACGTCGCGCAGGGCCGCCGGAGCCTCGCGGAGATCGAGGCGGACCGGGTCGGTGCCGACGACAGCGGCGCCACATGCGGTGAAGGCGTCTCTCACGAAGCGCTCCACGGATGCGCGGGAGCCGATGGCGTCGCGAACGGCCTCGATCTCGCGGGCCACCTCGTCCACCTTGATCGTCTCCTGCGCAAAGACCGTGCGGGAGCGCTTCTCGCGGTCGGCGGAGGCATCCCAGTCCCGATGCAACACCTCGCGCGTGGGGCGCAACGCCTCCTCGAAACCGGGGAGGAGGGGCATCTCCTCCTGGCTCCGCCCGTCGCGGCGAAGCAGCAGTCCCTCCACCAGGGCGTTCATGACCGTGCTCGGGTCCACGGGAACCGGCACGGAGATGCCGAGAGCGGAACGGATGGCCCGGTGCTTCCTGAGGAGCACGTCGAGCACGATCCCGTCGATGGAACTGTTCGATCCGAAGTAGGTGACCACCTGAACTGTCGGGCGCGGCTGGCCGTACCGGTCGACGCGGCCCTCGCGTTGCTCATGGCGCGTCGGATTCCACGAGAGGTCGTAGTGGAGCACGGTGTCGAAGCTCTCCTGGAGGTTGATACCCTCGGAGAGGCAGTCGGTCGCCACGAGGACGCGTGCCGTCTCGCGGCCGAGCGCCGCGACGCGGGCCTCGCGTTCCGGCGGCGGCAGGACACTCGTCACCGATTCCACGGAGGCCCTGGAGCCGAGCCGGCGGCGCAACTCCTCCGCCACGTAGTCCGCGGTTGGGATGAAGCGCGTGAACACGATCGGCGAGCGACCCTGTTCGAGAAGCCCCTCGACGAGAGCGATCGCCGTCTCGAGCTTCGTATCGGCACGCCCTCGCAGGGAGTCGGCCTCCGTTGCCAGCTCGCGGAGGCGGCGGTCCGGGCGCGCGGGCTCGGGCGTGGCGTCGCCGGGTGCTGCCGGGCTCGTGTCCGTGCCCGCCGCCACGTCGAAGCCGTCGCTGTCCTCGTCGAAAGTGTCGAGCACGGTGCGGCGGCCGATGGCATCCGCCTCCTTCTCCGTGGCGGCTTCGAGGGCCGCCGCCCTCGTGCGCAGCGTGGCCGCGGCAGCCGCCGGGCTCGATCCCACCGAGCGGAGGAGGGCGAGGGCGGCCCACCAGCGAATCCGCGCCGTGAGTCGGTTTCCGGACGGATCGCCGGCCTTCTCCCGGGCGTAGGCGAGCACCCGGTCGAAGAATCGGCGGTACCTGTCGCTCATCCGATACGTCTCCTCCCTGTCCTCCCGCTCCGGGAAGAGCGTGCGCTCATCGAGATAGCGGCGGATGTCGCCGCGGCGGCGCTGGACGAAGTGCGCGGCGAGGGCGCGACGGTGCACCAGGTTCCCGGCTCCGGCGAGGTCGCCGGGGAGGTGGGCGAAATCGGGCCGGAGCAGCGTGAGAAGGGAGCGGAACGTCTCCTCCTTGCCGCAATGAGGCGTGGCGGAGACGAGGATGAGGTGGCGGTCGGCGTCGGAAGCGATGGCGGAGACGAGGTCGTGCCGAAGATGCCGTTCGCCGCGCTCGGCCCCGGCGGAGGCGCAGGTGTGGGCCTCATCGACGATCACGACATCGGGGCAGGAACGCTGGAACTCGAAGCGGCGGCGCTCGGCCTTGATGAAATCGAGGGACACGACGGTGAAGGGGTGGGCCTCGAACAGGGACTGGCCGATGAGAAGACGGCGCTCGAGGGATCTGGCCGTGTGGGGCGCGACCACGACCGCCTCGATGTGGAACTTCTCGAGAAGCTCGCGCGCCCACTGGTCGGCGAGGTGGGGTGGGGTCAGCACGGCGAGCCGTCGCGCCTCGCCGCGATCGAGAAGCTCGCGGGCCACGAGGCCGGCCTCCACGGTCTTTCCGATGCCGACATCGTCGGCGATGAGGAGGCGGACCGGATCGAGCTTCATGGCCATGAGGAGCGGGACGAGCTGGTAGGAGCGGGGTTCCACGGCGATGCGGGCCATGGAGCGGAAGGGGCCGGCGCTCGATCGGAAACCGAGTCGGACCGCCTCCCGAAGGAGGCGGCCGGAGCGATTGTCGCCGATCCTCGCGGGGTCGGGCAGGTGGAACGTGGCCGGCTCCACGGCTTCGAGGGGGAGGTAGACTCCAGCGATCTCCTCGTCGCTGCCGCCAAGCGGCCGGAGGACCAGGAGATCATCCCGCGACTCCGGCAGGACGATCCACTCGCGGCCGCGAGCCTGGACGAGGGATCCGACGGCGAAGGTCACGAGGGGCGTCCGAAGACGCCGGGGAAGGCGGCGACGGCCTCGGGCCAGCGGGACTCGTCGGCGAGGCGGATCACCGTGTAGCCGAGGTCCTCGAGGCAGCCGGTCTGCCGGCGATCGCGGGCCTGGCGGTCGGGATACTCATGGGGCGGACCGTCGATGTAGACGAGGGTCTGGGAGTCGGCGTAGGAGAAGTCGGGGCGTGTGCGGCAAGCCTCGACGAGGAACTGGGCGGCGGAGGGCAGCCGGAGATGGTGTGTCTCGAGGAAGCGGAGGAAGCGGCGCTCGAGGTCGGATCCGGTCTGTCGGAGGAGATGGTCGAGGTGCTCGGCCCGCGACCGCTCGGAGGGCGAGACGAGGACGGCGGCGCGGGAGAGGTCGAGGAGGAGGTCCCGAATGGAGTGCCGGTCGAGGAGCGGGTGGTCCGGCTGGTTCGAGTAGCTCATGAGGCAGTCGTAACAGGCGAGTCCGCAGTTCTCGCGGGCCCGGGGGGCGCGCTTCTGGTCCTTGCCGGTGGCCGGTTCGAAGTGGCAGAGCTCGAGTGCCCTGGCGGCCACGCCGGCGAGGCTCTCCGGCCGGTCGATGAGCCGGGCGAGCACACCGGCGCCTCCTTCGGCCGCCTCGTAGAGGAGGATGAGCCGGCGGTCGGCCGCAGTGGGGAGAGGTTCCACGGCGAGCTCGCTGTCCTCGAGCTGGTAGAGGGTCCTGATGGCGCCCTTCAGGGCCGACTGGAGGGAGGCGATGACCGCCGGAGGGAAGGCGCCGGCGGGCGAGAAGAGGAGGCAGTTGCGGTGATCCTCCACGTAGGGGATCACGCGCGCGCGCCTCGCGCTCATGGGGTCGGTGTCGGCGTCGCCGGAGTCGTCCCGGTCCGCCGCCCAGTAGCCCCGCTCCAGATCCAGCATGAAGCCTGGCTGCCCGCCTTCCGACCGGCGCCTGCGGCCCGCATTGAGCCGCCAAAGGGTGGCCGCCTGTCCGTAGCGGAGCGTGGCAAGGGTCCGGTCGCCGTAGCGGGCGGACGCGGAGACGCAGCGGGGCCGCCCGTCATTGTCGGCGAATCGGATAGCGGTCTGAAGCTCGAAGCCGAAACGCAGGCGCTCCTCCTCGTCGCAGGTGATCCGGTCCCGGCGCTTCGTCGAGACATTCCGGAGGCGGAAGAGCGACGAGAGAGGAGGCGCGAGGGGCGCGGCACACGTCTCGCAGAGCTCCGGGCCATCGCCCTCGCGGATGGGATGGAGATATCCGCAGGCCGGGCAGAGCTTGGCGCGGCCGGTGGCGATATCCTCGTCACCCACGGGCAGGATGGCCCGATTGATCTCGTAGCGGGCGCCCTCGTGGTAGATGATGCTGCGGGGTCCGAATTCGGAAATGGCGAGGAAGCGAGGTCGGGAGACGAAGTCGTCGCGTTCCGAGCGTGTCTTCCGCCGGGCCGGAATGAAGGCTGAGAGGGGGAGGCGCGGGAAGCTGTAGCCCGGAAGGAACCCCTCGCTCGCGAAGTAGCGGTAGCTGTAGAAGTCGGACTGCGCGACGCTCTGCCTGTCGGCGAGAAGGGAGAGCTGCGCCTCGGCTTCGCGCCGGAGCCTCTGGGCAGAGGCCTTGTCGGCCGGCGTCCGGGAAGCGTCCTGGATGATGCGGTTCTGCGCCTTCGTCTGGTCGAGGGCGGCGCGGTAGAGCTCGCGCCATCGATCGCAGGCCTCGTCGAAGCGGAGGAGGACGTGGGCAAGCTGGTCCTCGAGCCAGCGCTCGGTCCACCAGTCCGCGCGCCGGAGATCGTCCGCGAGGGAGTCGAGGACCCGTCGGGACCGAGCCGCGGCGCGGCGCACGGCACCGTCCTGCGCGAGGTGGTCCCGGACGCTGTCGAGGAGCCGGAGGGTCGGGGTGTCGGTTCCCACGTCGAGGATGTCCGCGAGGGAACTCTGCAGATCCTGCCCCGTCTCGGCCAGCCAGATGGCCTGCACGTGGGCCCGGAGCAGGTCTTCGTTGGCGACGTCGATGCTCGGCGTCGCCACGGCCCCGGCGATCATGTCCTCGGGCCGCTTGAAGTAGTACCGGTCATGGGGACTGCCGCCCGAGCAGTAGGTGAAGACCAGGGCGGGTTGGCCGCTCCGTCCGGCGCGGCCGCTCCGCTGGGCGTAGTTCGCGGGCGTGGGCGGAACATTCCGCAGGTTGACGGCGTTGAGGTCGGCGATGTCGACACCGAGCTCCATCGTGGGAGAGCAGTAGAGGATCGGGAGGTGGCCCCTGCGGAACCGATCCTCCCGCTCCATCCTGAGGTCGGAGGGGACCTGGGCCGTGTGTTCTCGTGCTTCGAGATGGGTCAGGGCGGCGGCTGTCGTTTCATGGAAGCGGACGAAGAACGGATTCGTGCGGCTTCCTCCCTCCGGGAGGCGTGGGACACGGATGGGATCATGGAAGGGGCGCGAACCGTCGCCCGCGACCCAGACCATGGCCGAGGCGGGGACCTGGTAGCCGGGCACATCGGTCATGGAGGAGGCCCGACTCGCCACCTCCACGAGTCCCGCGATGCGGAGCGCGTCGAGGAGGTCGCAGAGGATGGTCTCCGTCTCCGCGAGCGTGAGCCGCGGCTCGGACCGCCCGAAGGTCTCTCTCCGGCGCAGGAACTGCCCGAATCCACCGCGCGGCGAGAGGAAGATGGCCCCTTCCGGTTTGCCCTTCGTCTCGGCGCAGGGGAAGACGATCGAGGCCTTCGCAAGCGTGTCGTTCTCGTCGAGCGCCCAGGGAGGGACGAGGTGCTGGGAGCTCTGCTGGCGGATCTGTTCCTGGACGCGGGGGTTCAGGTAGTCGACCTTGATGGCCAGTTCCCGGTGCATGTGGTCGAGGAGGACCTTCGCGACGTGGGAGCGCAGGGATGGCGCCGCCGCGGCGAGAACCGCGTGGCGTCCCGACCAGACGGATTCGTCGGCGGCCAGCTCGTCGAGGGACAGGTAGCGAATCTCGAGGAGGCCGCACTGTTCGAGGTTCGGGGAGGTGAGGCGCCAGCCGCGACGCAGGTCGAGATAGAGGTGGTAGCCGAGCACGTTGCGCAGCGCGTGCCGGGTGTCGTCGAGGCGCTGGTACTTGACCTCGGGATCCGGGGCGTAGGCCTCGATGGGGAGCCCGAGCGCGTCGAAGACCGCCTGGGGGAGGACATCGTGCCGGAGTCCGCCCGGTCCGGCGTCTCGCGCGGCGCGGAACAGAGCCGAGCGGAGAAGGGCGACCTCGACGAAGTCGTTGAAATGGCCGGCCTGGAGGGAGGCGTCCTGGCGATTGTCCGTGAACGAAAGGAGCTTCCGTGCCTCCGCGGGGAGCGCCGTGTCGTTGCGCAGGCTTTGGATGAGTTCGAGGCAGAGGATCGTGGTGGCAGTGCTCCGCCCCTCGGAACCGAGGGTGCCGAGCTTGCCGAAATCGGATCGCTGGCGTCCCTCGTAGGTCACGCCGCACGCAAGGCAGAACCGGAACGGTGCCGGGACGAACCAGCAGCGGACGCCGTCCGCAGACTCCCGTCCGTCCGGCGCGACGGCGAGGGCCCGGGGGACGTGATCCTCCTGAGTGTCGCGGATCCGCATGACCCCACGCCGCTCTTCGAGCCAGTCGTCGGGGAGCCGTTCGTTCCGGGTGGCGGTGTCGTCGGGCCATGGGTCGGTTGCGCTGAGGTAGAGGAACCCGGCCTGGCGGTCCTCCGTCCTGCGATCGTCCGATAGCTCGCGGGGCTCGAAGGGAGGTGGGGCGCCATCTTTCAGGGCGCCGTTCCGCCGCGAGACAGAGTAGTAGGCCTGACCGCACTCGCGGCAGAAACAAAGGGGGAGGAGAATGTCGTGTTGGCTGTCCGGGGTCGTGCGCTGGGCGTGGACCGTGAGATAGCGGGTGTCCTCCGGGCCGATCGAGGCGTAGACGGCGTCGCCGCGGCTGATGAACTGGTGGAGGCGGAAGGCGAAGATGGGGGATCGGGTGTCGGGGCGATGGAGGGAGTGGCCGATCCTGAGGCAGTCCCGGATCGCCCCGGCGCAGTCCTCCGGTGGGAGCGATGTGAGCCGGGCGAGCTCGGGGGCGGCGCCGGACTCGCCTCGGATGCTGCGCGGCCGGGCCCGAAGGAGACGGTCGGTGCCGCGCTCCTTCCGCAGACCGAAGGTGCTCTCGATCCAGCTTGCGAGGGGATCGGCGAGGAACGCGGCCGCCGAGGCGGGAGGTTCCGCCCCGCCAACGAGGCGCGCTCGAAGGTCGGCGGCGAAGGATGGATCGGCAGCGTCGCGCTCCCGCGTGGCACGGCGCAGGGTCTCGCCGATCACGTCGCGGGGCTCGAAGGGCGACCCGAAGAGGAGCGTGGCGACCCGGGCCACTTCGGCCCGTTGCTCGTCGAAGGTCCCGGGGCCGGCGAGGGTGGCCGAAGTTCCGATGTGCTGGAGCCGTGCGGCATGGGTCGCCTCGCGGACGCGCCGGACGAGCATGGCCACGTCCGCGCCCTGACGCCCCCGGTACGTGTGCAGTTCGTCGAGGACGAGGAAGCGGAGGTCCTTCGCGGCGGCGATCAGCCGGGATTCCTTCGGCCGCGTGAGGATGAGCTCCATCATCATGTAGTTGGTGAGAAGGATGTCGGGCGGGGCCGCCATGATCCGGTCCCGCTCCTCCTGGGACTCCTGCCCCGTGTAGCGCGCGAAGCGGACCTGCTCGCGCCCCTCGTCGCAGCCGATCCGGAGGAACTTCGAGAGCTCGCCCTCCTGGCTGTTGGCCAGGGCGTTCATGGGGTAGACGACGATGGCCCGTATCCGCCCGCGGCCACCGCCTTCGCGCAGGACGGCGTCGACGATGGGGATGATGTAGGCGAGGCTCTTCCCTGAGCCCGTTCCGGTGGTGAGGACGTAGTTGCGTCCCTCCCGGGCTGCCTCGATCGCGTCTTCTTGATGGCGGTGGAGGCGGAGCCCCCGTCCGTGAGGGTCCCCCCCGGACTTGGTACGGAAGATGCGTGCGCACGCGGCGTGCAGAACACCCCGATCGACGAGCTCGTCGATCCACACGCCGGACTCGAAGGCCGGGTTGAGCTGGATGAGGGGTTCGGGCCAGAGGAGTCCTTGCCCGATGGCCTCGTCGACGCAGGAGCGGATCCGCGGATCGAGGATCCGGATGAAGCTCGTCACGTAGGAGCCGTACTCCCTGATGAGCTCGTCCCTGAGATCGAAGACGTCCATCCCAAACAGGCTCCCACGAGGCGGGGCCATGGTACCAGACGGTGCCAGGGCGCGATCGGGTTCATGTTGCGGGCGGCGGTCGTCGTGGGACGGGCACGACGGCGAAGCGGTGAGGCCGAACGAACCTACTGCGCGCCTGGACGACGCTTCGCCTCGGTGATGGCCGGCGCCGCGCCCCCGGCGGCCGGCTCCAGGCTCCGCGCCGACGGCGCGGGGGGGCGGCAGCCGGCGTTCCCAAGGAGGCGCCCGGGGCATATAATGATGGTCTATCCTGTGCGCTGCAGAGCTCCGGGAAGAACGGCCGCGCCATCGCTCGTAACGTCTTTCTGTCGGAGGGGATATGAGAATCACCGTCAGCCGGCAGGCGCTGCTCGATGCCCTCCAGGCCGCCGTCGGCGTCGTGGGCGTGAAGCCCATGAAACCGATCCTCGAGAACGTCCTCATCCGGGTCGAGCGGGACGCGCTCGTCGTCCAGGCCACGGATCTCGAGGTGGCGGTGACCTGCCGGGTGCCCGTCGTCGCGACGGAAGGGGCGGGAGACGCGTTCCTCGTCTCGGCGATGCGGCTCCACGGCGTGGTCCGCGAGGCGCTCACGGAGTCGATGGCCATCGAGGTCGAGGATCGCGTCGTGCGGGCCGTCGCGGGCAAGAGCGTCTTCCGCATCCAGGGAGACGATCCGGAGGAGTACCCGCGCATTCCCGCCTTCGGTGAAGGCAAGTCCCTGCGGGTTCCCCGGGAGCGGCTCCGCAATCTCATCGAGAAGACCTACTTCGCCGCGGCGCGCGACCACGTCCGCTACGCCGTGAACGGCATCCGGCTCGAGATCACCTCCGAGGGCGTGCGGGCCATCGGAACCGACGGCAAGCGCATGGCCGTTCAGTTCGAGCCGGTGGACAACCCCGATGGCATCACGGCCGCGAACATCGTGCCGACGAAGGGCGCCCTCAGCTTCCTCCGCATCCTCTCCGAGGACACGGCGGATGAGTTCGTCGAGATCGCGTCCGCGGAGAAGGCCGTCCTGCTCCGGGCCTCGGCCGGCGTGGTCCTGAGCCGCATCATCGAGGGGACCTTCCCCGACTACCAGCGGGTGATCCCCGCGGAGACGCCCATCGTCGCCACGGCGAACCGCCAGGACCTCATCGCGGCATTCCGGCAGGCCTCGCTGCTCACCTGCGAGGAGAGCAAGTCCGTCGTCGTGGGCTTTCAGCCCGATGCCCTCGTCCTCTCCTCGCACGCCGCCGGCGTGGGCGACGCCCGCGTCGAGGTGGCGGCGAGCTGCACCGGCGAGCCCATCGAGATCGCCTACATCCCCGAGTACGTCATCGAGGGGCTCAAGGCGATGAGCTGCGAGACGGTGCGGATCTGCGCCTCGGGCCGCGACACGCCGAGCCGCCTCGACGGCGATGAGAACTACACCTACATCGTCATGCCCGTGACCATCCGCCGTGGGTGATTCGGACAGAGGCTTCCTGCCGGACGAGGGTGCGCGCCGGGGCGGCGGTCCCATGCGGATCGGCGATATCCTCTCCGTCGAGCGCCGCCGCCTCTCCGCGGCGCGGCGCCGGGAGTGCAGCGATCTCGACCGTGCATGGCAGGCCGCGGCGGGGCCGGCCCTCTCGCCCCACACGCGGGTCCGCGCGGCGTTCCGCGGGATCCTCACGGTGGAGGTCGATTCGGCGCCGCGCTGCGGAGAGCTCGCCGGCTTCCTGAAGCCCGGCCTCATCGAAGCCGTGAACCGCCAGCTCGGGACGCAGACCATCAGGGACATCCGGTTCCGGCTCGGGGACTTCGTCTCCGGCGACGGACCTCCGACACGAGGAGTCGACACGCGTGACCGGTGACGAACTCCGCTCCGCGGCGGACAGCTACGACGCCAGCTCGATCAAGGTGCTCGAGGGTCTCGAGGCCGTCCGCAAGCGTCCGGACATGTACATCGGGGATACGTACGACGCGGGGCTGCACCACCTCGTCTACGAGGTCGTCGACAACAGCATCGACGAGGTCCAGAACGGCCACGCCACCGAGGTCCGCGTCTCACGCATGGCCGACGACAGCGTCTCGGTCCTCGACGACGGCCGCGGCATCCCGGTGGACATGCACGCCGAGGAACGGCGCCCCGCCGTGGAGGTCGTCATGACCAAGCTCCACGCCGGCGGGAAGTTCTCCCAGGACAACTACAAGGTCTCGGGGGGGCTCCACGGCGTCGGCGTGTCCGTCGTCAATGCGCTCTCGGAGTGGCTCGAGGTCGAGATCTACAAGAACGGCCTCATCCATCACCAGCGGTACGAGAGGGGCCACCCCGTCACGGACCTCCGGGTCCTCGGCCACACGGACCGCCGCGGCACCCGCGTGACCTTCCGCCCCGATCCCGTCATCTTCCAGAAGACCGAGTTCAACCACGAGACCCTCACGACGCGCTTCCGCGAGCTCGCCTTCCTGAACCGCGGCGTGACGATCACGTACCGGGACGAGCGCCGGGAGACGGAGGAGACCTTCCACTTCGCGGAGGGCATCCGCGATTTCATCCGGCACCTCAACCGGAACAAGGACCTCATCCATCCCGACGTCATCTACCTCGATGCCACGAAGGACAATGTCCAGGTCGAGGTCGCGCTCCAGTACTCGACGAAGTACGACGAGCTCGTCTACTCCTTCGCGAACACGATCCACACGCGGGAGGGCGGGACGCACCTGTCGGGCTTCCGCACGGCGCTCACGCGGTGCTTCAACGCCTATGCGCGGCACGAGAAGCTCCTGAAGGACGACCGTCCCCTCTCGGGGGATGACGTCCGCGAGGGGCTGGCGGCCGTCGTGGCCGTGCGGCTGCCGGATCCGCGGTTCGAGAGCCAGACGAAGGTGAAGCTCAGCAACCGCGACGTCCAGGGCATCGTCGAGGCCGTCGTGGGAGAGAAGCTCTCGGTCTATCTCGAGGAGAACCCCCACGTCGCGAAGGGCATCGTCCGCAAGGCGGTCGACGCCGCCCTGGCGCGGGATGCCGCCCGCAAGGCCCGCGAGCTCGTGCGGCGCAAGGGCTCCCTCTCCGGCGCGGGTCTCCCCGGGAAGCTCGCCGACTGCACGACCCGCGACCGGGACATCTCCGAGCTCTTCATCGTCGAGGGCGATTCCGCCGGCGGCTCCGCCAAGCAGGGCCGCGACCGCCGCTTCCAGGCCATCCTGCCCCTCAAGGGCAAGATCCTGAACGTCGAGAAGGCGCGCATCGACAAGATGCTCTCCCACTCCGAGATCCGCACGATCATCACCGCTCTCGGCACGGGCATCGGCGCCGAGGAGTTCGACATCGGCCGGCTCCGTTACGGCAAGATCGTCATCATGACCGACGCCGACGTGGACGGGAGCCACATCCGCACGCTGCTCCTCACGTTCTTCTACCGCCACATGACGGCCCTCATCGCGGCCGGCCACGTCTACATCGCGCAGCCGCCGCTCTACCGGGTGAAGCGCCGGAACAAGGTCGAGTACGTGAAGGCCGACGCCGATCTCCGGCGCATCCTCCGGGAGCTCGGCGTCGAGGGCACGGTCCTGCACGACAGGGCGCGGGGCATCACCGTGAGCGGCTCGGACCTCATCGATCTCGTGAAGGACACGGGCGCCCTCGACGATCTCGGTCCGAGACTCCGCCGCCGCGGCATGGCCTTCTCCGACTACCTCCGCATGGCCCGGGGGCCGGCCAACGAGGTGCCTCGGCTCCGCGTCCGGGCCGGCGGCGTGGTACGCGACTTCTACGACCACGACGAGTACAAGGCCTTCCTTGCGGAGTTCGAGCGCTCCCGGGGCGGCGCCGCTCCCGTGATCTACGAGGAGGGCGACCCGCCGGAGAACCGCGAGCGGGCGGACGTCTCTGTCTCCGAGATCTACGAGGCGCCCCTCGTGGCGCGCCTCATGACCCAGATCGCGGCCCGGAACTTCCCCGTGTCGGCCATCCCCCGGCCCCCGGAAGGCGCGGCGAGCGGGAACCCGCTCGTGCTCGTGGCCGAGGGGGAGGAGATTCCGCTCGGGTCGCTCCTCGACCTTCCCGAGGCCATCCGGAAGGTGGGGCAGAAGGGGCTCGACATCCAGCGCTACAAGGGCCTCGGCGAGATGAACCCGGAGCAGCTCTCCGAGACCACCATGGACCCGGCACGGCGGACCCTGCTCCGCGTGAAGCTCGAGGATGGAGTGGCCACGGACACCATCTTCAACATCCTCATGGGCGAGGTCGTCGAGCCCCGGCGGAAGTTCATCGAGGAGAATGCCCTCGACGTCCGGATGGTCGACGTCTGACGCGCCCGGGCTATGAGGAGGGGACCTCGCGGTCCGTGTCCGCCGGCGCCTTCGCTTCGCTGGCGGGGGCGGCGGCGGCCGATGTGGCTCCCGGACCTCGCGCGAGCCGCTTCTCCTCCTCGGAGGCGATGCGGTCCGTCTCGCGGTCGATCTCGTTCACCTGGGACTCGAGCCCCTTCATCCCCTTCTTGAACTCGACGATGGTCCGGCCGAGGGAGCGGCCCACGTCGGGAAGCCTCCGCCCGAAGAGCAGGAGGCCGATCACGAGGATGATGACGAGCTCCGTCGGGCCGATGTTCCCGATGAGGAGGAGGGGAGGGGAGAGGGGAGAGTCTGGCACGAATGCGGGGGTCATGGAGAGGCCTCGGCGGGAGAACCGCTTTTCCTTATACGCCGGGGGCGTCGGGGAGGGAAGCGGCCCTCTCAGCGGAAGATGGCGTCCCGCGTGTCGAGGAACCTCGGCTCGCGACGGAACTGCCGTGGTTCGGCCTGGTTGTCGAAGAGGAACCGCGGGATGAGGGAGAAGAAGACCGAAGTCTCATCCTCCGCCACGTCGACCTTGACGCCGATCTCGAAGACCCAGTCGTGGCCGATCCTCCGGACGACGACCTTCGTGTCGAGGAACTCGTCCTCCTGGAAGTCGTAGGCAGCGCCGAGAGACACCGCCCATTTCTCGCTGAAGCGGTGGTTCAGCTGGGCGATGACGGCGGTGTTGACGTCCTCGAAATGGCGAAGACCGATGTAGGCCTGCGTCTCCGCGGAGGCGACCCAGCCCAGTGCGCCGTTGAACACCTCGAACTCGTCGAGATCGAAGGAGTATTCGAAGTCGCAGAGCACCGTGACGTGCGGCGAGAGACGGAGGACGAGATCGAGATCCACGGGGCCGAAGGTCTCGCCGCCGTTGTCGCGATCGGCGTCGGGGTAGACCGGCAGCTCGACGTCGAGATCGAGGAAGTCCACGACGCGGGGTCCCGAGTCCCCGTACCACCGCGTCTGGAGACGGTTGCGGATGCCGAACCGGATCTCCGTCCAGTCGTCGAAGGACTCGACGGCATCGAAGGGGATGAGCTCGTCGGGCCCTTCGGAGACGCCGAAGATCGAGAGGAACGAGATCTCCGGGAGGACGATGTGGCGGAGCCCGTCGAGCTCGAAGAACCCGCCTGAGACGTCGAAGGTCCGGGAGAGTTCCGTCGTGAAGCGGACGCCGGCGAGGCCGCCGACCCGGTCGATGGGGTCCTTCCGGACGACGCCCTCGCCGAACCGCGACCAGCGCACTCCCGCCGAGGGCTCGATCTTCACCGGACCCGCGAAGAAGGGGAAGGCGAGGCGCGTGTCGAAGTCGGCCCGCCAGATCCGCTCCGACGGCAGGTCCTTCGCGCGGTCGAAGCGCTTCCGGACGTTCGTGATCTCGAAGTCCGCCTCGAGGTAGAGATCGCCTCCCGCGAACGCGAGCACCGGCTCCGAGATCAGGTTGTAGCCGAGGTGCGGCATGTACTCGATCTCGTCCTCGAAGCTGTTGATCCGCGTCTTGTAGAGGGCCGTGAAGGCGTGGCTCTCGAGGACCTTCTTGAAGTGGACGAGCGTCTCCTGCTCCTTGTCCGACTTGAGCTCGTCCTCGAGGTACTCGAAGAGGTAGCCCCTGTCCGAGATCGCCGCGACCTCGATGTCCATCTGGACGTCCCAGGGGAGCCGATGGCGATGCTGCCACCTGACGCGACCGCGGTTGTGGGCCGGGAGATCGTCGGTGAACAGGTCCTCGCCGTCGTCCTTCTGGTAGTTGCCGCGGAAGCGGCCCCGGTAGTCGGGGTCCGCGTAGGCGACATCGAGCCCGAAGCCCGGCCCGCGGCGGCTCCGCCACGCGAAGGTGGCGGTCCATTCGCCCCACCGGGTCTCGCCGTTGTCGAGGAGGATGTCGTCGCCGATCTCGAGGATGGCCGTCGGGCCGAAGCGGCGGCTGTTGTCGTAGGAGACGTCCTTCACGTAGTGGAAGAGCTGCGCCTCGGTCGAGGCCGTGCCCGTCGTGAACGGCGGAAGCCAGAAGACAGGGATGCTGCCCTGCCGGAGGACCGCGTTGTCCGTGCGGAGGCGCACGTTCCGCATCGTCTCGCCCGGCTTGCCGCCGGGACGCGGGACGGGAGGCTCGAGGATCGCCTCGAGCCGGTCCACCGTGACATGGAGATGGGGATGGGCGAACACGCAGGGGGAGAAGACGGCGCTCCAGGCCTCCCAGTGGTTCGTGGCGACCTGGCGGATCTCGGCGGCGCGGATCGAGAGCCGGCGCGGGTCGTTGGAGCGTCCCCGGGGCGGCAGGTCGAGGCCGAGGCTCGCCTCGACGACGAGGCCCTGGTCGTTGGCGAAGTCGAAGTAGACGGCGTGGGCCCGGATCGTCTCGTTTCCGCTGAGGAGGAGGACTGTGCCGTCGGCGTAGACCTCCCGGGCGACGAGGCGCGCGCCGGAATCCGACTTCTGCCGGTCGAGGCTCGACCGGTCCACCCAGACGACGATGTTGTCGGCGCGGAGCGTCATGTCGCCGGTGCGGAGCGTCACGTTGCCGACGAGGAGCTGGATGTACTCCTCGCCCTCGATCCGGCCGTCGGCGACCTCGTAGGTCGCCTCGTACGCCTTCCCCTGAGCCGCTGCCGCCGCCCCGAGGACGAGGAGGCAGAGCAGGGCCATCCACCCCGCTCCGGACCGCGCGACCGGAGTTCCCCTTCCTTCTCCGTCCTTCATCGTCCCTGGATCGTCGTCTTCCCGTCGATCGCCGTGAACCGCTCCGCCTTCGTATCGAAGACGAGCTTTCGGCCCGCCGTGCGCACGCCCTCGAAGGTCACCTCCGCGGGCCTCGATACCGCGCGACACTCGATCTTCCCGGAGTCCACGTCGAAGATCATGGTATCCGCGCGACAGGAGAGGCGCTCCGAATCCAGCACCACGCCTCCCGAGGCCGCGCCGCCCGCCACGTCGAGCGACCGCCATGCCTCGGGCTCTCCGCCCCGGCAGACGAGCTCCAGCCGGGCCGCCGTGAGGCGGAACCCGCGCCCGCCGCCGGAGCGGGGCTCCGAGACATCCGCGGGCTTGTCGAACGTGATGGTATCCGCGGAGAAGAGCACGTTGCCGTCCGTCGCGATGTCGATCTGCCGCAGGGGTCCGGCCGGGGCTGATTGTGTCGCCGCGCCGGCGGAGCCCCGCTCCATGAAGGGCACGGGGCTTCGCGCCATGTGGAGCCGGCCCGTGACGCGGCCTTCGATGAGGAGGCCTTCGGCCGTCCTCGAGGCCCGTCGGGCGAAGAGCTGGTCCACGACGGGGACCCCGCCCACGACCCGGTGGAGCCGCACGTCGAGAGGGTCTCCCTCCACGAGGGCGGTCTTCGTGGCGGCATCGATCCGGAACCTCCGGCCGCGGACCTCGTCGCCCGCCACCACGGCGATGAACTCCGCCTCGGTGGAGAGGGAGGTGACCGCGGCTCCGGCCGCCGGCGCGCCGGCACCCGCGAGGGCCACTTCGAGGTCTCTCCCGTGGAGCCAGGTAGGCTCCGTCGAGGTCCCCGCCGATCCGTCCCCCGGCGCTGGCGCGTCGAGCCGGCCCCAGGTGGCGCCCGCCGTGACGAGCGTGGACGTGGGTTCGCGATAGGTGATGGACGGTGCGACGAGCCAGCCGCCCCGGCCGCGGTTCCCGGCGACGGGCCTGAGCTCGAGGCGAGGGAGGAGGATCAGGCCCGGAAGCCCGCCAAGGCCGCTTCCGGAGAGGGCGACCTCGCCACGGATCGCATCGAGAAGGAGCGCATGGCCGGAGCCGCGAAGCCCCTCGCCGAGGGCGAACCCGGCGCCGCCATCGGCGGCGAGCTTCGAGAACCGCCGCCGCCGCCGCTCCTCGAGGAGGGATCCCGGCTCCGGAGCGAGCGTGACCTCGATGCGATCGCCGGCCACGTGTCCACCGTCCGAGCCGTCGCTGCCGTCGGGCCCCCGGGCGGCGAGGCGGCTTCGGCCCTCGGCGGAGAGAACGAGATCGCCGTCCTGGAAGGCCGGGAGGAATGCGGCGATGCGCCGTTCGGCGGTGATCTCGATCGTGGACGTGTCTCCGAGGAGGGATGTCCGTTGCGACTCTGCGGCGGCCGGCGCGGCGGCGCGACGGGCCGCCCGCCGGAGCGTCGCGCGGGGGCTTCCCGTGAGGACGACGACATCGACCTCCGGGACACCGGCGTCCGTGAAGCGCCGATCGAGGTCCAGCGCCGCGGCGGCGAAGGTCATGTCGGGCCCCGTGCCCGTCACGCCGCCCGAGAGCCGGAGATTCGCGAGGGTCTCGGCGGCATCCGGCGTGCTCCGGTCGGCCCGCACGACCTCGAGGCGGAGGGTCGTGGCCTCGAGTCGTTCGCAGCGGATCGTCACGCCCTCGTCGGAACCGGCGTCCCGCGGCGCGGCGCCCTCCGGCGGCACTCCCCGGAGGATCACCGTCTGCTCGGCGACGAGGCGCCGGGCCGGCCCGGCGCCGGGGGCCATGGCGAGGCTCACCGGACCCTCGG
>CAYQRN010000050.1:0-23649 GCA_964419995.1 uncultured Planctomycetia bacterium | reverse complement strand
CCGCCCCCAGTTGGGTTGTTCCCCCGTGGGTGCCCTCGGCGTGTTCGCCCGGGGGGGGCCCCCCGCCCTCCACGGCGGGGGGGGGGGCCCCCCCGCCGGGGGGGGGGCCCGAGGGCGCCTCGCCGAGGCAGGCGCGGACGGCGGCACGGAGGTCGGAGGGCGCGACGGGCTTGACGATGCAGCAGGCGATGCCCCGGAGGCGCGCCTCGAGAGCTTCGCCCTGGAGGGTGGCGGAGGTGAGGGCGATCGTTCGATCGGCCACGTTGCGGGCGAAGGCGCCGTCGTCCTCCTGCAGGAGGCCTCCGTCGAGAAGGATCACGTCGTAGGGATGGCCCTCCTCGCGGGCGGCGGCGACGGCCCGGGCGGCGGAGACCGTATCCGGCGCCGCGTCGGCGTCAGCGCCCTCGGATCGGATCGTTGCGGCGAGATGCGCGGCCGTCGTCGGGTGGTCGTCGACGATGAGGAACCGCCGCGCTGCCGCGGGAAGGCGAACGGCCGCGTCGGACGTCGCCGGGGCGGCCTCGAGCCGCAGCGTGAAGCGGAACGTGCTGCCGCGGCCGGGCTCGCTCTCGACGGTGATGCCGCCGCCCATGAGCTCGACGAGGCGGCGGCAGATCGTGAGACCAAGACCCGTGCCGCCGTAACGGCGCGTCGTGGAGCCGTCGGCCTGGGTGAAGGCCTCGAAGATGGCGGACTGCATGGCCGCGGGGATGCCGATGCCCGTGTCCCGCACGGTCACCGCCACAGTGAGGTGTCCGGGCTCCGACGCGACGAGTTCGGCCTCGACGGCGACCTCGCCGGACTCCGTGAACTTGACCGCGTTGCCGAGGAGATTCACGAGGATCTGGCGGAGGCGTCCCGCGTCGCCGACGACGTCGGCCGGGATATCGGGCGAGACGTGGGCCGTGAGCTCGAGGCCCTTCTCGTGAGCCTTGAGGGCGACGATGCGGGCCGCCTCGTGGACGGCCTCCGCGAAGCGGAAGCGCACCGCGTCGAGGTCGAGACGGCCGGCCTCGATCTTCGAGAAGTCGAGGACGTCGTTGATGACCGTGAGGAGGGCCTCCGCCGACGTGCGCGCCATGGAGAGGCACTCGCGCTGGTCGCCTCCGATGTCCGAGTCGAGGAGGATCTCGGTCATCCCGAGGATGCCGTTGAGCGGCGTCCGGATCTCGTGGCTCATGTTGGCGAGGAACTCGCTCTTCGTGCGGCTCGCGGCCTCGGCGGCGTCGCGCGCCGCGACGATGGCTGCCGTCTGACGCCGGACGCGGCGCCTTAGGGACCAGACCCAGAGGACGGCCCCGAGGAGGACCACGGCCATGCCGCCGATGGTCCACTGGAGGTGCGCCATGGTCCACCAGGGAGGCGTCGTCAGGACGTGCACCGCCTCATGGGAATCGGCGAGCAGGCCGAAGGAGCGGGGCCGCTGATCGTCATCGAACTGGACGATGCAGGCGCCCGTGATCTCGATCAGGCTGCCCGGCGCGATGCCGGCGAGGCGGGCGACGGACTCCCGGTCGGAGAAGGTCGCAGGGTAGAGCGTCTCGCCGTCTCGGAGCGTCATGGACGCGCCCTTCGGGCTCCGCGTGACGTCGAGGACTGTGCCGCGGAGGCGGACGAGCTCGTCGGCGTGGCGTCCGGCCAGGATCTCGGCGGCCGTCGTCGCCACGGGCTCCGGCGTCCGCCCGTGCCCGACGATGCGGAAGGTCGCGTCGAGGAGGGCGGGCATCGTGTCCACGATGCCGGGGAAGCCGAGCAACTCGACGATGTCGCCGGGCCGGGCGCGCTCCTTCTGATCGGTCTGGACGAAGAGCGTACCGGTGTCGTCGCTGAGGAAGAGGGACCGCCCGAGCTGATGGACGTTCACGATGCCGCGGATCTTCACGCGGTGGAGCGCGGCGTTTCCCGGAGAGAGTTCGATGACCTGGTCCACGGGTCGAGCCGGAGTCGCAAAGGGGTCGGCCGGCGGCGGCACGTCGACGCTGACGCACTCCTCGAGGGGGCAGACGACCTTGACGCCGCTGAACTGGCGCTTCTGGTTCACGAGGGCGACGCAGACGCCGCGGATGCGAACCTCGGCGTCCACGAGGCGCTCCGGGTCGGCCGGCTTCGCGGACGCGACGTGAACACGGATGCGCCGTGCGCCGGCGTGGACGGTGAGGAGCAGGTGATCGCCGCGGTTCTCGGCTTTCCGGACGACACCGGGGATCTCGATCCAGTGCCCGTCCGCGGATCCGGCCCGCAGGCGCTCGGCGGTGACCCGCAGGGGAACAGGGAACTCGCCGCCATCGACGACACGGAGACTCCGGGCGGCGAGGGAGGGCCAGAGGCGCCGGGTCTCCGTGACCCCGCCGGCCTCGACGATGTCCTCGATTTCGGGGAGCGGGAGCGACGGATCCGCCAGGCGGACGAAGAGCCCGCCGGTTCGGTCCTGGACGACGATCTCGCGCTCCGCGGGATCGACGAGCGTGACGACGCCCCGGATCCTGGCGGGGCTGCCGGCGGGATGATCCGAGGGTGCCGCGGTTCGGATCTTCCGGGTTGTGTCGAGCACGTCGGGATCGGTGGCGGCCTGGCCGCGGAGGAGGCCGGCAGGGACGAGGAGGTTCAGGAGGAAGAGGAGCGCGGCTCCGAGGATGCCGCGGCCGGTTGCCGGTCGCTCTCTTCGGGGTGCGCGTGACGGGCGCGACACGCCGTTCGTCAAGACATCTCTCCCAGGGCCCCGATCCCCGGGGCCGCCGATACGCCTGAATGTGAGAAGTCTACCTCACCATCGGCCGGCGGGCCGCGCGAGTTGCGTCCCTCGCCGACCTGGCCTCCTTCTGCCCTCCGGCCGGGCGTGCACCGCGGCCGGCCGCCGCGGCGGCGACGGCGGCAGGTCGTTGCGCTGGAGGATCTTGCGACTTGCCGTCCTCATCGCGCGTCGGCGATCGCCCGCCATCCGGGCGGGCTCCCGCGCGGCGCTCGGGAGGAATCAGATGGGGCGGCGGCCCGGGGCGGGTGCCGGGCGCGTCTCCGCAGCCGGCTTTCCGATTCTCCAGGCCGTGATCCACCGCGACGCCGTGCGGCGGAACCCGAGCTCGTGGAGGCGCTCCGCCATGTCGGGCATGTGCGCGGCGCCGTAGAAGATGGCGAGTCTGTGGTCGCCGGCCCCGAGCCGTGTCCGGAGGGCCGCGACGGCGACCTTGTTCCGCTCCGCGATGAGGATCTCCTGGAGCTTCGACGTGCCGAGGCCCGCATAGGCCATCTCGACATCGCCGAGCATCCGGCCGAACATCATCTTGAGCCGATCGGCCCGGTCCGGCGCGAAGAGGGCGCCGAGGAGATCGCCAAGGTCCGGGACGTTTTCCGGGACCTGCGTTTCCGATCCGCGGCGGAGCTGGTCGAGGATGGCTTCGAGGAGGAGTCCGATGAGGCCGCCCGCCTTCTCGTCGACGAGCTCCGCGAGGCGCTCGGGGGAGATGTCCGCGTGGACGAAGTTCTTCGCTCCGTAGTCGATGGCGTCGACCTGGAAGTCGAGCTCGAGGGCCTTCGAAAGGAATCGCTGGATGAGGGACAGGGGGTTGTTGGAGAGTGCCGGCTCCGGCGCCGGCTCCGGCATCGGCTCGCCGTCAGGCTTCACCATCTCGTAGAGGACACGTTCGTAGTCGCGGAGGACTCGGTTCAACTCCTCGTAGTAGGCGCGATCGCCGATGTGGACGGCGCTCACGAGGTCGACGCGCCGGCCTTCCTTGTCCTCGAAGGTCGTGACGGCCGTCTCGAAGCGGCCCCGCCACCGGCTGGTCTCGACGAGGCGTGTGTACTCCGCGGCGGGGGCGCTGGCGGGCGCCTTGGCTCCCGGCGCCTTGGGCGCTGCCGGCTCCGCGGGAGTCGCCTGGGAAATCGACAGGGGGGCGAGAAGCGAGATCGCGACGATCGACCAGGCGGAACTCGGGCGCATGAGGACTCTCCGGTACGGACTCCGGACACTTATACGCAGCGGTTCGCGATGATGTGCCGGGGCTCTCGATCGCGAGGCGGAACGCTGCGCCGCAACGGCGCCTAACGCGTTGTGCGAGAGTATCTTGTGGTCGCGGTGCGGGGGTCATGGGGCGAGGTCGACGACGACGGCTCGCGACCCGAGCGCTGCCGTTCCGGATTTCCTGTGAAATCGCGCCGCGGCGTCGTCTATGGACCCGTGCCATGTCCGTGAGATGTCCATGGGGCGCGAATCGAGGGACCCTGCTCCCGGCCCTCGTCCTTCTCGTCGCGGGGACGACCCTGTCGCAGGACGTCCGCTCGCGGGGCATCGTCCCGAAGCCCCGGGAAAGTCGCTCTTCGCCCGAGAGCAGCATCGCAGTCGTCGTCGGCATCGACGCCTACGAGGATCCGGAGGTCGAAGCTCTCCGGATGGCGGCGTCGGACGCCACCTCCGTCGGTGACAGGTTGGAGACTTCGGGATACCGGGTCTTCCGGGCCGTGGCATCCGGGATCGCCCGCATCGGGAAGGCCGACATCCTCCGCTGTCTCGACGAGGCCGCGGCGGCGACGACGGCCGGGGGGCGGCTCGTCTTCTTCTTCTCCGGTCATGGTTTCTCGGATGCCGAGGGGAACTCCTACCTCTGCGCCAGCGACACCCGCGTCTCGGATCTCGCCGCCACGGCCCTGCCCCTTGCGGAGCTCGATCGGAGGATCGTCGCCCTCGGCGTCTCCCGTCGCGTCGCGCTTGTCGACGCCTGTCGATCGACGAACCGCGACTCCGGGTCGCCGGCGGAATCGCGCCCGCGGAGGGCATTCAACACGGCCGGCGTCGGTCGTTCCTGCGCATGGCTCTTTGCGACGGCCGATGGCGAGTTCTCCTACGAGCCGAACGGGGAACTGAAGGACGAGAGCGGCGCGCCGATCCGCCACGGCTTCTTCACCCACGCCCTGCTCCGGGGGCTCGACGGGGCGGCGGACGCCGATCGGGATCTGCGCGTCACCTTCGACGAGCTCAAGAGCTGGGCCCGGGACAGCGTCGAGACCATGACAGGGCGCCTCTGCCCGAAGCCCCAGATCCCCCACGTGCGCTTCGAGGGCGACGCGCGCCCCATCGTCCTCCTCGAGAGCCAGCGAGACCTCTCATCTCTCGAGTGGGCGCGGGACGTCCCCATGGATCGGGATCTCGGAATCCCGGTGAGGGTCCGGCATGTTCCCACGGGGATCCCCCTCGTGCTTGTCCGGGAGGGTTCGTTCGTCCAGGGCGAGAACGACTCGGACCTTCACCCGAACGAGAACCCCGAGCACGAAGTCCGCATCTCGCGGCCCTTCTACATGGGGATCTGCGAAGTCACCGAAAGCGAGTACGCGCGCGGGGCTCCGGGAGGCGGCGCTGCGCCGCCCGGCCCGGGAGGGCTTCCCGTCCGCGGCGTGAGCTGGACAGAAGCCGCCGCGTTCTGCGATCGGCATGGGCTTCGCCTGCCGACCGAGTCCGAGTGGGAGTACGCCTGCCGGGCCGGAGGCGACGGACAGCTCTACGGATCCCCCGTGGAGATCGCCGTCTTCGACCAGGACGGACCGAGGGCCGTGGGGGGAAAGCGACAGAACGCCTTCGGCCTTCACGACATGCTCGGGAACGTGGCGGAGCTCTGCAGCGACGTGTACGCGAAGAACTGCTACCGAACCCGGCGGGACTTCGTCGACCCGAGGGGACCCGACGAGGGGACAGCGAGAGTCGTTCGGGGCGCGAGCTTCGCCGACGACGGGACGGACCTCCGGGCCTCCTTCCGGACTTCGCGCAAGCCCGATGAGAGGGACCCGCGTGTCGGTTTCAGGGTCGTCCGGGATATCTGAAGCAGGAGCAGCGTGATGGAATGGAGAAGTCCGATGAAGTGTGTGCGCCGGTCGGTGATCCTCGTCATGGCGGCGATGCTGCCGCTCGGGTGCACGCTGACGTCCGGAACTCCCTTCGACATGCTGATCCCGCAGGCATCGGGCCTCGTCGGGATGGTCCAGGACTGGTCGGCGCTCTACGAGCGGCTCGATCGCGCGAGCGAGGCGGAGCTGCGGAGCGAGCCCCACGCCCGGCCGGGTCCGCAGGCCGAGCCCGTCGATGTCGAGGACGCCCGGCGGATCGAGGCATGGCGGCAGTCGCGAACGGCGCCCGCCCCGACCCCGGCGCCTCCGGTCCGGGCGCTGGCGGACCAGGAGAAGCGCGAGCTTGCCCTCTACCACAAGATCGAGGGCGAGACTCACGTCAAGGAGCAGAGACTGGTCCTTGCGAAGGAGTCCTTCGATCGCTCCCTCACCTACTACGAGCTGCCGCAGACCCATCACAACCTGGGCCTTCTCTACGCGCGGGAGGGGGATAAGGCGCGAGCCCGACACCACTTCGATCGGGCGCTCGCGCTGAAGCCCGGCTACCCCGCGGCCGAGGAGGCTCGGCGGGATCTGGAAGCGGACTGAACGCCCTCCCAACGGGTTGGGCGGCGCGTTGGTCGTGCCGGCGACGGACGGATAGGATCGAGATCGTCGAAGTCCCAAGGGAAGGAGACCTGCATGAAACTGCGCGTTCTGGCCTGCGCCATCCTGGCGCTCATCGCGACCGCCGATTTCGCCGCGGCCCAGGTGGGTACGAAGAAGAGCGGTGATCCGCGCGTGGAGAAGCTCCTCAAGGAGGCCGAGGTCAAGTACAAGGTGGACAACGACGGCGACTTCGCCCTCGCGAACGAGACGGGGGAGGGGCGCACGCAGCTCGGCTGGATCCTCTCGAAGACGTCGACCCTCGGGGCGCTCGAGATCCGCGAGGTCTGGTCCATCGGTTACCGGTCGAAGACGCCACTTTCGGCGGAAGTCGCGAACCGGCTCCTCGAGATGAACGGGTCGGTGAAGCTCGGAGCGTGGCAGGTGCGGAAGATGGGCAACGAGTGGGTGGCCGTCTTCTCGGCGCAGATCGCGGCGGAAACGGACCGGACGACCCTGCTCATCGCGGTCCACGCCGTCACGACGACGGCCGACAAGCTCGAGAAGGAGCTCGTCGGCAGCGACGACCTCTGAGCTTCGTCGCTCGCGATCGCCTGCGGCGAGGTTCGGAACGAGCCCCGGACCTCGCGATGCCAGGCGCGCGTCCGCACGTGCTGCAGCCGCCGCTGGGGGGGAGGGCGGCGCTGCCGTACCCGGAGGCCGGTCTCCGTGCGGCCCGCGCAGCGGCCAGCGCATCGATCGGCGCGGCCGGCTTAACCACTTGCGATGAATGGGTATGGCGGCGCCGGGCCCGCCTGGTCGGAGCCCCGCGGAAGCCCCCGGGGCATCCCGTGACCGACCCGCGGCGGTCCGCCAACGGTCGAGGGGTCCACCGGCACTCGCGGCATGGGTTCGACCTTCGGAGAAACGTTCCGACTTCGCGAGGGGCTTTCGCGTCCGGGTCCCGCGGGTGTATGCTGGCGGTCGCAGCTTGCCGAGTCCATGTTGCGGAAGGAGCGAGCCCATGTTGCCGCAAGCCCGTGTCGCCGCGTGTCTCTGTGTTGCCCTCGCGGCGTTCGCTCCGGTGGCGGGAGCCCAGTGCTTTGGCGATGACGGGTTCCTGCTGCCGGGAGCCTGTTGCGTCCCGATGACGCCCACGCTGCCGGCATTCCCGGCGGCCACCATCCCCGCGGAGAACTGCTGCTTCCACAACTGCAACCCGCAGCAGATCCTGCCGGTCACCATCACGCTCGGAAGTCCCATCCCCGTGCTTTGCGACACGTACGTGGTGTTCGCGAGCATCACCGGCATGTTCGGCACGGCGGGTCCGACGCTCATGGCTGCGAAGTACGATCGCACGTGGATGGAGGTCAACCCCATCACGATGCGCCAGGTGTGGCGCTTCCTCATCAACGCCGATTTCTACTACGCGCCCAATGCCGCGGCCGGAATGCCGTGCCCGATCCCGCCCTGTTCCGGCGCCGTGGGCGGCGCCATCGCGCCCGTGCACTTCGTCGGCAGCCTCGACTACGCCCTGAGCTGCACGGGGCTCGGCGGGTGGGAAGTGGCGATCAACCTGACGCACCTCTGCGGGGCGTTCATGCACGGCCCCTTCTCTCCCCGGCCGCTGTCGGGGCCCGCCGCCCATCCCGAGCACATCTACAGTTTCGTCGGACCGACGCCGTTCGCCTGGGGACCAGGCCCCGTGCCCATGGGCGGCGTGGTCGCGGATTCGGTCCGGCACACCGACATCAACCTGAACCTCGCGCCGCCTCTCTGGAACTGCAACTCGGAGGTCTTCGTGTTCCCGGGCGGCGCTCTCAACGTCCAGTCGGTGAATTGCCCGTGCCAGGATCCGACCATCCCGGCGATGCCCGCATGGCATCACGAGCAGCTCACCTTCGCGTACGGCTGCAGCGCCGCGATAGCCAGCACGTTCGTGTCGGTGCCCATCGGCGCCCTGCTTCCGACGGGCCTGGCGGCCTTCCCCCTCGGGACCTACGCCGTACCGTTCGGGTCCTACCCGGCGGGCGAATCCATCTCGGTCTACATCGGCGCGGCCCTCGCGCCGAGCCCGTGCCCGAGCCCGGTGTTCCAGTTCCCGTTCCATCTCGTCACCGGCGTCGGCAACGTCGGAGGCGACTTCGTCATCCTCTTCCCCGGCGTCGCCTTGACCGGCACCCAGAGCCTCGATCTGGCGAACATGCTGGTCCTGCAGACTGCACCGCCGTGGGTGGCCATGGGCATCGGCGCGCTCTTCGTGTCGAGCGAGGTCTGGTCGCTCAACTTCTGAGCAGGCTGCCCCGAACCGCGATCGTCCCGGCGGCGTCGTGAGGCCGGCTCACGATCGGCGGCAAGGTCGAATCCTGAGGAGCGGGCGCCGCCATTCCGGCGGCGCCGTCGCGTCTCTCGGGACGACTATCGGTTCGGGAGGAGGGCGGTCAGCCGCCACCCCTCGTCGCGGAAGGCCCACCTCGTCTCGATTTCGCCTCGCTCGAACGCGCAGAGGGCCGTGACCGTCGTCGACGATCGGGGGTAGATATCGATGGAGACGATCCGCGGAAGCTCTGTTAACCAGTCCATCTCCTCGCGGATCTTGTCGAACGCATCCGCGAGTCGCCGGCGGCTGCCTTCAGGGAGCATCTGCACGATCTCGTCGATCCGCGAACCGTTCCATGCGGCGACGAAGCGCGTTCCCACTGGATCGAACGGCGGAGCAACGACCGCCGGCGTTTCGTCGACCCTTTGTGCCGGCATCTCGTACCGCGGGCTTCTCGACTGACGAGCGATCAAGCGGGAACCGCCGACGACGGCGACATGGAAGGCGAGGCCTGCGAGGATGCCTGAAGCCGGGGACGCGACGCGGCTTCTGAGTCTCTGCGTCCCGCGGGAAACCTCCCCATTCCCATGCGCCGAGGCAAGGTCGGGGCGCGCTGCGGCCAGCTGATGCCACTTCCGAGCCCCGCTCCAGGCTTTCCATGCGCAGACAGCCAGGGGGATGTGGACGAAGAACAACACGAGGGTCAGGGCCTGGATCGTGCAGCCCGCGGCGAGGAACCCGCTCCAGAAGAGAGGATGGGCGGGCGCGCGGAAGATCCCGATCAAGGACACCATCAGTACGGCGAAGGGGACGGCTGCGCCGGCCAGAATCGAAGGACTCGGGGGGGAGCTGCAGCGAAGTAGAGGAAGAGAAGCGCGCCCATGGTCACGGCTTGGAGGATGAGGAGGGTCTGAGTGAACGCCACCCCCTTGCGCATCCGTTCCTTGACTCGCCCGCCGAGCAGGGCGTCTTGAAAGCGATTGGCGCGGCGCGTCTTGCCTGCGGGGGCGGCCTTCACGCTGCAGTCGACGCAGGCCTCGCTTTCGTCATCGATGGGGCGCCCGCAGTCGCGGCAGAGCCGCGACTCGACCGCCGGCTCGGAGGCCGTGTCCGGCTCGGCGTGCGGCGCCGGATCGGTCGTGACACGACCGTCGCAGGCGCGGCAGCGGTAGACGCGGCCTGCGCTCGGGACCTTCCATTCCTTCCCGCAGGAGTCGCAAGGGGCCGCGAACATGGATGCCTCCGAAGAGCGTGATCGCCGTCGAGGCGCGGATGGGCCGGGCCTCCATCCCGATAAGGGAGGCGGATCGGTGATCGTTTGGGGGGGCGGATGTGGGAATGGGGAAGGGCCTGCGCCTGAGAGTCGAAGTCGAAGCGGTCGTGGTTCGGCCACAGGATGCACGGGAGGTGCGATATGCGAGTTCTTGCTGCGATGGTACTTATGACATCGTTCGGCGGCTTCGTCTGTGGCCAGCCGGTGCAGTGGCCCTTGGCCCAGGGGGGAAACGGGCACTGGTACGAGGCTGTGCTCCTGCCTCAGGGGATCACGTTCGGAGAGGCATCGGCCATGGCGACTAACGCGGGCGGGCACCTCGCGACGCTGACCTCCTCCGCCGAGAACAACTTCGCGTTCTCCCTCGTGACGAACATCGCCTACTGGTTCCAGGACGGGGCCGGAAACTCGCAGGGGCCGTGGATCGGGGGAGTCCAGTCGCCGGCGGGCCCGGAGCCCGCCGGAGGATGGGGATGGGTGACGGGGGAGCCCTGGGCCTTCACGAACTGGTCTCCGAACGAGCCCAACGACTACCCCTTCGATACGGATCACTCCCAGCTCTTCGGGCTCGGCTGGCCGAACCCCCAGCCGACCTGGAACGATGTGGACAACCCGGTCCCCTCGCTCCTCATCGAGTACCCGGGGACGCCTCCGGTCCTCGACTACCCGGGCACCGGCGAGGATTTCGAGCTTCGCAGCGGTGTCAACGGGCCTCCGACCCACGGCGCCGGCGTCGACGTGAAGACCGCCCAGGCGAACGATGCCATCGCCATCGCGCTGATCTCGCCAGGCGGGGCCTTCAACGGGGTTCCCCTCCTGCTTGCCGCCCAGATCTTCCCGACCGGGTTCCCGCCCTCAGGGGGGATCCTCGCGGGACTGCACCTCAGCGTGCCGGGGCTCTTCCTCCTCGTGCCGGCCGGCCCCATCGGGTGGACCCCCGTGCTGCTGCCGGGCGGCAGCATCTACGGCTTCGCCTTGCCCGGCGGCCTTGCCGGTCAGAGCGTCCTCTTCCAGGGTGGTGCGGTGACCCCCGCGGCAGTCAACGGCCTCCTCGCCCTCACGGACGGACACGAGATCCGCGTGCTCTGAGGCAGGCCGGGGCTGCGCGCGGGTTGTCTCAGAAGTTCCGGCGGACGATCGGACTCATGAGCGTGACTCCGGCGCCCGCCGAGAAGACGAGGACGCGGGAGTCGGCGGTGAGGGGCTGGGGGATCGAGCCGGGCCCGACGGAGAAGGCGTAGTGGCCTGATCCGTCGGCCAGCACGTGGAAGGGCGCCGTGCCGAGGGGGAAGATGACCGTGAGGAACGCGTCCATCGGGAGCCCGAAGAACGGGCCCGTTCCCACCGGGATCGCCGGGTTCACGGCGAAGGGGATGTAGAGCTCGGCGAGGGCTCCGGCGTTGTCGACGCTGAGAGCGAGATCGCCGGCGCCCGTGGTCGTGAGCGTGTACGTGAACACGTTCGGGGAAGTGCCGGCGGCGAGGAGCGCCTGGTAGGCATCGATCCGGCCCCACCCGTACCACGTGCTGTGGCCCGTGGAGGGATCGTAGTAGTTCGGCGCGCCGGGCGTGGCGCTCGGGTTGATCTGCACGGCGGTGGACCGGAGGATGTCCCGGACTTGCGTCCAGGTGAGCGCGGGGTTGTGGGAGAGGACGAGGGCCGCGACGCCCGCCGCAAGGGGGGACGCGCTCGACGTACCGCCGAAACCGCTCGTGTAGTTGGAGGCGCCGGAGCTGTTCGTCGAGGTCGTGCTGATCCCGAGGCTCCCGCCGTTGGACGGGGCCACGACGTCGAGCTCCGGTCCGTAGTCGCTGTAGCTCGAGCGGACGTCGAAGTTCGTCGAGGCGCCAACGGCGATCGTGTACTGGCTCGAGGCATAGCCATCCGACGTGATGAGCTCGTTGCCATTGCCGGCGGCCCAGAAGATCACGCAGCCAAGTCCGCCGCGACCGTTGGTCGTCGAGTTGATGAAGGCGGCCTGGACGAGGGCCGGAAGGGGCCAGGGAACGCCGTCGGGGCCCCAGGAGTTGGTGATGACGTGGGCGCCGTTGGCCGTGGCCCAGTCGAAGCAGGCGGCCTCCATGGACGGCGTACCGTAGCCAAGTCCCGAACCGAGGAGGTTGATCGGCATGACCGTCGAGCCGCCCGCGATGCCGGCGACTCCGACGCCGTTGTTCCACGTGGCGGCGGCGACGCCCGCGCAGGACGTTCCGTGGTTGCCGGCGTAGCTCGAGCTGCACCCCGTGGGGACGGGGTCGCCCATGAGCGGCCCGGCGCCGCAGAGGGCGTTGTAGCCGTTCGGAGTCTGGACGATATCCACGTGGTTGCGCTCGACGCCGGAGTCGATGACCGCGACGAGGACGCCGGGATCGCCGTGGGTGATGTCCCAGGCCTGAGGCGCCTTCACGTCCGCTCCGGCGAGGCCTCCGCCCTGGCCTGTGTTGCGGAGATGCCACTGGTTCGGGAAGGAGGGGTCGTTCGGGATCGTGTCGCGCTCCGTGAGCCGGCGGAGCCAGTCGGGATGGGCGAAGGTCACGTCCGGATCGGCGAGGAGACGGTCGCAGGCGTCGAGCGCATCGAGAGACGCGCCGGCCGGGAGACGGAGGAGGAACGTGCCTGGAAAGGCGAAGCTCCGGATGATGCCGGCGCCGATCCCGGCGGCGAGCCGCTCGATGGACGCCCCGTGTCCGACCCCGACGCAGAGGTCCGCCGTCAGGATGTGCCAGGACTCCTTGCGGGCGGGGTCGCCAAGATGCATGAGGGGGTTGGCGAAGGTCACGGCTGCGTCGCGGCGGAGCCGCGCGATCGCATCCGCCGTCGAGACGCCGCTCCGGCAGTCGAAGACGGCGGTACGATGTGGCGGGAGAGCGATGGCGATGCGTCCGAGGACGTCGGCGTGTCGCTCGAGTGCCGCCGCCGCCTCGCCTTCCGATGCCGTCATGAAACCCACGGCGACCCGGTCACGGCTCACGCCGACGTGAAAGCTCTTCTCCGCGTAGCGGAATGTCCGGGTGTGCTGGGCCTGCGAGGGCAGGACGAGCGCGAAGAAAAGCACGGCAACCGCGGGCGCCAGACGGGGCATCGTTCTCATCTCCTGGGAATCGGGACATTCCAGTCTACCGGCCCCCGGCAGGAGTCCGAAAATGAAATCGGATTGGAAGTTGCGTAGCGTCCGGAAAGGCCATCCGAACGGCCGCCGCCGCCGTGACCTGCGGCCGATGGAATCTCCCCGACACCTGTCCCCCCAATGCCCTCCGACCTGCGGAACCCCGACGAGGCGCGCCTCGTAATCGACCTCTCGAAGCCGGGAAGCCTCCCGGGGTCGGAGCGTGGCGGCACCGCCGTCGTCACGACGCACGGGAGCCTCGTCTTCCTGACGGCGACCCATGTGTTCAAGGTGAAGCGCGCGCGCGATTTCGGCTTCTTCGACTACACGACGCCGGAGGCCCGCCGCCGCTTCTGCGAGGAGGAGGTGCGGCTCAATCGCCGCACGGCTCCGGCCGTCTACCTCGGCGTCGTGCCCGTCTTCGAGGATGAGCGGGGCTTCTCCCTCACGCGCCCGGGGCGCGTCGCAGACCATGCTGTGCACATGGTGCGTCTCCCCGATGAGCGGAGCGCCATCGCGCTGGCCCGGGCGGGCAGGCTCGAAGCGGATGACCTCGCCGCCTTCGCGCGGTACGTGGCGGACTTCTACCGCCACGCCCAGGCGGCGCCTCCCGCTCCCGAGGCCATGGAGCGAAACCTCCGGGAGAACTTCGATCAGGTGCGGCCCTTCGCCGGCAGGTTCCTCGATGCGTCGCTCTTCGCGGCCCTCGAATCCGGCGGCCTCGCCTGGCTCGAGACCTACAGGGAGCGGCTCGCCCGCCGTCCGTCGCGGGACGGTCACGGCGACCTGCGCCTCGAGCACGTCTACATCCTCGACGACGGCCCCGTGCTCATCGACTGCATCGAGTTCGCGGAGCGGTTCCGCGTGGCGGACCCCGCGCTCGACGTGGCCTTCCTCGCCATGGACCTCAGGCGCATGGGGCGCCGGGACCTCGCCGAGATCTTCCTCGGGCGATTCGCCTTCGAGAGCGGCGACTACGACTTCTACCCGCTCTCGGACGGCTACGAGAGCTACCGGGCCTTCGTGCGCGGGAAGGTGGCGTGCTTCGTCGCGGCCGATCCCGCCACGCCCGCCGCCCTCGCGGCGCGGAAGCGGGCCGAGGCCGCGGAGTTCTTCCGGCTCGCCGAGGAAACGGGCCGTGGCGCCGGCGTTCCTCGCGTCGTGCTGGCCGTGGGCGGGATCATCGCAGCGGGGAAGTCCACCGTGGCGGAGGCGCTCGCCCGCCGCCTCGCGGTTCCCATCGTGAGCGCCGACGCCACGCGCAAGGACCTGGCGGGGCTCTGCCACGAGGAGCACGGCGGCGCGGACATCTACGAACGGGCCTTCACGGAACGTACCCAGGCCGAGCTGCTCCGTCGAGCCGACCTGGTCCTCGAGTCCGGTCGCGGCGTGATCCTCGACACGACCTTTGCCGAGCGCGCCCTTCGCGGGAGGGCGCTGGACCTGGCGGAGCGCCACGGAGCGGCCTTCCGGTTCGTCGAGTGCCGCGCGCGCACGGACGTCCTCCGGGAACGTCTTCGTGGGCGAAAGGGCGGCCTCTCGGATGCCCGCGAGGATCTTCTCGACTCCTTCCTTGCGCGGTGGGAGCCCGAGCCGGAGAAGGAGGGCGGCGCCTCCTCTCACATCGTCCTCGACACGACGGGGCCCGTGGACTTCGCCGAGCTGTTCCGCCGCCTCGGCCTCGCCGCAACGGGGTGACCGGCCGCCGCGGCGCCTTCAAGGCTGCCGCAGGGAGGAATCCGCTGTCTCTTCCCCTCGGCGCCGGCGGCGGCGCGCCGACGATGACGAAAATCAAGCGGCACCCGCCCGTGACCGGCTCCGGGCGGTTTCCGGCGCAATGGAACGTCCTTTGCACGTCTCGATGGGCGGACGGGAAGGAGCTGCACCATGGATCGAAGCCACGTTCTCGCCGGATCGACGGGCGCCCTGCTCGCTTCGGACGACGGGCCGATCCTCGCCGCCCTCGTGGACGGTCGGACCGCCCGGATCTTCGAACTCGCTGGCCGGCCGGCGCGCGCCACGGAGGCTCCGGTCCTCAGGGCCGATCACCGCCGCGCTGCCGCATGGCTCGGCGAGCGGCTGCTTGACGGAAGCGGCGTCCGGATCATCGTCCGCGGCGGCGAGGGCGAGACGCGGCTCTTCCGAGCGAAGCTCTTCCTCGGCCTCCCGCGGGCGTTCCGGAATCTCCTCACGGAGCGTCTCGTCGCCCATCCCACCGGCGATGCGGTGGATGGACTCCTGGCCGCGGCGGCGGATCGGGAGGAACTGCGTGCGCGCCGCGTCGCCTCGGAGGTGCTCGACCGGGCCGTGACGCGCGAGCGGGCGACCGCGGGTCTTCTGCCGACGCTCGGCGAGGCGAACCGCCGCAATGTGGAGTCGCTCGTCCTCCACGAGGGCTTCGAGGCGAAGGGGGGGCAGTGCCCGGGCTGCGGATGGCTCCACGACGAGGAGTCGGTCCACTGCCCGCGATGCGCGTTGCGCCTCGAGCCCGTCCTTCTCGGCAGCGCCCTCGCGGAGGCGACGGCCGCCGCCGGAGGCGTCATCGAGACCCTCCGGGATTCGGCGAGACTCCGCCGGGCCGGAGGCGTGGCCGCCCTGCTCCGCACGTGAGAGGCCGCCCGGCCCGCTACGCGCCGCCGGCGGCCTCGATCTTCGACCAGGTGTCCCTGAGGGAGATCGTGCGGTTCCAGACGGGCCGGTCGGGGCGCGAATCCACGCTGTCGGGGCAGAAGTAGCCGAGTCGCTCGAACTGGCGGCTCGCGCCGGCCGGGACGGCGGCGAGACCCGGTTCGAGACGGCAGCCCGTGAGCACCTCGAGGGACTTCGGATTCAGGTTCCGGCGGAAGTCGGCTCCCTCGGCCTCGGGGTGAGGGACGGCGAAGAGGTGGTCATAGAGACGGACCTCCGCCGTCACGGCGCGGGCCGCCGAGACCCAGTGGATCGTGCCCTTCACTCTCCGTCCGTCGGGGGCGTCGCCGCCCCGCGTCGCGAGGTCCGCCGTGCAGCGCACCTCGGTGATCCTTCCCGTCGCATCGTCCTTCGTGAAGCCTGTGCAGCGCACGAGGAACGCGTACCGCAGCCTGACCTCGGCCCCCGGCGAGAGCCGGAAGTACTTCTTCGGCGGATCCTCCCGGAAGTCGTCCTCCTCGATCCAGAGGACGCGCGAGAAGGGGACGCGTCGCGTGCCGGCGGAGGGATCCTCGGGGTTGTTGACGGCTTCGAGTTCCTCGACCCGGTCCTCGGGCCAGTTCTCGATGACGAGACGCAGGGGGCGGAGCACCGCCATGGCCCGCTCGGCGTGGCGGTTGAGGTCATCGCGGAGGACGTGCTCGAGGAGCGCGATGTCCACGACGCTGTTGAACTTGTTGACGCCGATGCGCTCGCAGAACCGTCGGATGGCTCCGGGCGTGTAGCCGCGGCGGCGGAGCCCGCGGAGCGTGGGCATGCGCGGATCGTCCCAGCCCGAGACGATGCCCTCGCGGACCAGCTCGAGGAGCTTTCGCTTGCTCATGAGCGTGTGGGTGAGGTTGAGACGCGCGAACTCGATCTGGCGCGGGCGGGAGGGCAGATCGACGTGGTCGAGGAACCAGTCGTAGAGGGGGCGGTGGTTCTCGAACTCGAGGGTGCAGATCGAATGGGTGATCCCCTCGATAGCGTCGGAGTAGCCGTGGGCGTAGTCGTACATGGGGTAGAGGCACCAGGCGTCGCCCGTCCGGTGATGCCGCGCATGGCGGATCCGGTAGAGGACCGGATCCCGCAGATTGAGGTTGGGCGAGGCCATGTCGATCTTCGCCCGGAGGACGTGCGTCCCGTCGCCGAACTCGCCCCGGCGCATCCGCGCGAAGAGGTCGAGATTCTCCTCCACGGAACGGTTGCGGCAGGGACTCTCCCGTCCCGGTTCCGTCAGCGTGCCGCGGTACTCCCGGATCTGGTCGGCCGTGAGGCTCTCGACGTAGGCGAGGCCCTTCCGGATCAGGACGACGGCGTACTCGTGCAGCTTCTCGAAGTAGTCGGACGCGTAGAAGCAGCGGTCGTCCCACGAGAAGCCGAGCCAGCGCACGTCCTCGGCGATGGCCTCGACGTATTCGACCTCCTCCGTCTCGGGGTTCGTGTCGTCGAAGCGGAGGTTGCAGCGTCCGCCGGGGAATTCGGCGGCAATGCCGAAGTTGAGGCAGATGGACTTGGCGTGGCCGATGTGGAGGTAGCCGTTGGGCTCGGGAGGGAAGCGGGTATGCACCCGGCCTCCGTTCTTCCCGCTGCGCACGTCCTCGGCGACGATATCGCGAACGAAGTCCCGCGGAGAAGTGGTGTGTTCGTCGCTCATGGGAGGGGGGATCCGGCGGTGACGCCGCTGTCCTGCGGCAGCGGGCGCGGCGCGCACATTACCGCGGGACGCCGGCCCGCGCCAGACCGGGGCGCCTTGACGGCGGCCGCCGGAGCCGCGATAGTCGCTCCATGGCGGACACGCGCGATCCGGAGCCGGAAGGGCGGGGCCAGGAGGCGATCCGGCGCGACATCGACGGCGCGGATCGCGACATCGACGGCGCGGATCGCGACATCGTGGCCGGTCTGGCCCGGCGGCTCGGTCTCATCCGGGAGATGGCGCGGAGCAAGCGGCGGGATCCCGCCTGCCCGCTCACGGATCCGGCCCGCGAGGCGGCGGTGTTCCGGGCCGTCCTCTCGGGGGCAGCGGCGGCGGGCGTTCCTCTCGACCTCGCCCTGACGACCTTCGAGGCCGTCCTCGACATGTCGCACGCCGTGCACCGGGGCGCCCTCGTCCGCTGGGAGGACGTGCGGTCTCCGTCGCGCGACCGGATCCTCGTGGCCTGCCAGGGAGAAGACGGCACGTTCAGCCGCGTGGCGGCGGGGCGTGCCTTCGCGGCGCAGGGTGCAGGAGCCGCCGTGACTGCGCATGCTTCCTTCGAAGCCGCCGAGGAGGCCGTGAGATCCGGCGTGGCGGACGTTCTCGTCCTGCCCGTGGCGAATCGTTCCATCGGGCCGATCGACGAGGGGCTCCGGGTCCTCGCCGCGACGCCGCTCGTGGTCGCTGCCGAGGTCGCCGTGGACGCCGATCATGCCCTCTGCGGGATCCCGGGCGCGCATCTCCCGGGCGTCCGTCGCGTCCGCGCCCATCCCGTGGCGGCGCGGCAGTGCCGGCGGGCTCTGGACGCGCTCGGCTGCGAGGTCATCGTCCACCCCGACCCGGTCGATGCCGCGAGGGCCGTGGCGCGGGAGGGCGATCCGTCCTCCGCCGCCCTGGCCGGGATGACGGCCGGAGGACTCCACGGACTCGTGCCCCTCCTGCGGCACGCCGCCGACAGCCGTCCCAACACGACGCGCTTCCTCCTCCTCTCGCGGACCCGCCCGGCTCTCGACCCGCGGGCGGCGGTGCGAGCCTCCGTTCTCGTTCACGAGGACCGGCCCCCGGACGGACGTCCTGCGCTGCATCTTGCGGACGGGCCGCTCGCCGGCGGCGCGGATCGCGGCGCCGCGATCACGGAACTCGGTGTGTTCGCGGCGGATCCGGCCGCTGCGGGCCTCTGACGGCCGCCGATCCGGCGGATGCTGGGGCCGCCACCGGGCGGGGCGTACAATCGGCATCTTCCCGAGAGAGCGAAAGGCGCCCCTTGGACCCCATCGGCTCCGCCCGGACGGATGAGCGGCTCATCGCCTGCCCGCGACCCGTCCCGACCTGTCTCGCCACGTCCGGGATCCTCGACTCCATCGGCTGCACGCCGATGGTCGTGCTCCGCGGCGCGTCGGAGGCTTCCGGCGCGCGCGTCCTCGCCAAGGCCGAATACCTGAACCCCGGCGGCAGCATCAAGGATCGCATCGCGCGCTTCATCGTGCAGGAGGCCGAGCGGCGGGGCGAGCTGCGCCCCGGCTCGACGATCCTCGAGGTGACGAGCGGAAACACGGGCATCGCCTTCGCCATGGTCGGCGCGATGAAGGGCTACCGCGTGGTCCTCATGATGCCGAAGACCGTGAGCGAGGAGCGGCGTCACATGATCCAGAGCTTCGGCGCCGAGCTCCACCTCCTCGAGGAACTGCTCCGCATCCAGGGCGCCGTCCGGCGGTCCGTGGAGATCGCGCGGGAAGACGATTCCATCTTCCTGCCGAGCCAGTTCGCGAATCCCGACAACCCCCGGTGCCATGAACTCACGACAGGCCCCGAGATCCTCCAGCAGACGGGTGGGCGCCTCGATGCCTTCGTCATGGGCATCGGCACGGGAGGCACTCTCATGGGCGTCGGACGTGCGCTTCGTGCGGCAGGATCGGCGGCGCGCGTCGTGGCCGTGGAGCCGGACGAATCGGCGGTCCTCTCGGGCGGGGCCCCCGGCCATCACGGGATCCAGGGCCTGGCCGACGGCTTCATCCCCGACGTGGTCCGCGTCGACGAGATCGACGAGGTCGTCCGCGTGAAGACGGAGGACGCGAAGGCCATGTCCCAGCGGCTGAGTCGCGAGGAGGGCCTCCTCGTCGGCATCTCCGCCGGGGCCAACGTCATCGCCGCGACCGAGATCGCGCGCCGACTCGGGCCTGCCTCCACCGTCGTCACGGTGCTGCCGGACCGGGGCGAGCGCTATCTCAGCATGAAGCGCCCGGGCGGCGTCACCGGCATGATCCGGATGACCTGAATCCGCGGCCGCGGAAGCGCCGCCCCGCCGCGCCTCAGATCACGCGGAGGTCGAAGGACCCGAGCGCCTTCATGTAGTTCGCCCTCTCGAAGGCGGCCGGGGCGCCGCACTTCTGCTGGCTCATGGAGCCCTGCATCTGGCGGATCGAGGCGTACTCGTGCTCCTCGAGCCAGCGCAGGAGCCCCTCGAGGACCCGCGCGATGTGGCCGACGCCGTGCCGGAGGAGCGCCGAAGTCATGTGGGCCACGCGGGCGCCCGCCATCATGCACTTGACCACGTCCTCGGGGTTGTGGACGCCTCCGGTGATGGCGAGGTCGGGGCGGATGCGGCCGAAGAGGATCGCGGCGAACCGGAGCCGGAGCCGCAGCTCGGAGGGGTTGCTGAGCGTGAGGGCGGGGACGACCTCGAGGTGCTCGAGGTCGAAGTCGGGCTGGTAGAAACGGTTGAAGAGGACGAGGGCCGCCGCCCCGGCGCGGTCGAGCTCCGCCGCCATGTGGGGGACGGAGCTCAGGAAGGGCGAGAGCTTGACGGCGAGCGGGATCCGGATCTGCCCGCGCACTTCGCGGACGAGATCGAGGACGATCCGTTCCACGTCGGCCCCGGTCCGCGACGTGTCGGTCGGGACCATGTAGATGTTGAGCTCGAGGGCGTCGGCGCCGGCCTCCTCGATGAGGCGCGCGTACCGGATCCAGCCTCCCGTGGACGCGCCGTTGAGACTTCCGATGACGGGGATGCCGAGAGCCTCCTTCGCATTGCGGATGAGGCCGAGGTACTCGTCCGGTCCCACGTTCCAGTGGCCGAGATCGGGAAAGTACGACAGGGCCTCGGCCGAGCTCTCGGAGCCCTGGTGCAGGCGCCGGTCGAGGTCGCGGGACTCGAACTCGATCTGCTCCTCGAAGAGCGAGTGCATGACGACGGCAGCCGCCCCGGCATCCTCCATGCGCCGGAGCGCGTCGAGGGAGAGGGAGAGGGGGGAGGCCGACGGAACGACGGGGTTCCGGAGGTGAAGGCCGAGGTAGCTCGTTCCGAGGTCGATCATGCCCTGTCCCTGCCCGTGGCCGTGCGGCCGGAGGCGATGCCTGCGGGATCGTCCCCGTCGTCGGGGACGGCGTCCCCGACTCCGAGCTTCGAGAGCTCCTCGAGGCGCCGCCAGCGGCGGTTGACGTCCTCCTGGGCCTCGGCGAGAAGCCGCCGCGCCGACTCCGGATCGCTCTGGAGCAGGATGCGGTACCGCGTCTCGTTGTAGATGTACCTCTCGAGGGGCAGGGACGGCGCCTTCGAGTCGAGCTGGAGCGGGCGCTGCCCCGCGGTCGCGAGCCGCGGATCGAAGCGGAAGAGCGGCCAGTGCCCCGTCTGGGTCGCGAGCTTCTGCTGTTCCATGCCCTTGCTCATGTCGATGCCGTGCGCGACGCACTGGCTGTACGCGATGAGGAGGGCGGGGCCGTCGTAGGACTCGGCCTCGAGGAAGGCCCGCACCGTCTGCGTGTCGTTGGCGCCCATGGCGATGTTGGCCACGTAGACGAAGCCGTAGGTCATCATGCGCCGGGCGAGGTCCTTCTTCGCGTTGGGCTTGCCGCCCGAGGCGAACTTGGCCACGGCGCCGCGGGGCGTGGCCTTCGAGGACTGGCCTCCCGTGTTGGAATAGACCTCCGTGTCGAGAACGAGGACCTTGATGTTGCGTCCCGACGCGAGCGTGTGGTCGAGGCCGCCGTAGCCGATGTCGTAGGCCCAGCCGTCCCCGCCCACGATCCAGACGCTCTTGCGGACGAGCGTGTCGGCGAGGCTCAGGAGATCCCGCGCCTCGGGCCGCGTGCTCTCGAGGAGCCGTGCCCGGAGCGCCGTCACGCGGGCGCGCTGCTCGGCGATGCCCTGTTCCGTGGACTGGTCCGCCGCGAGGAGGGCGGTGGCGAGATCCGGCCCCACGAGGTCGCGGAGCCGTTCCACGAGCTCCCGCGTGTACTCCTCCTGCTTGTCGAGGGTGAGGCGCATGCCGAGGCCGAACTCGGCGTTGTCCTCGAAGAGGGAGTTGGCCCAGGCGGGGCCGCGGCCGGCGCGGTTCGCGGCCCAGGGCGTCGTGGGCAGGTTGCCGCCGTAGATGGACGAGCAGCCGGTCGCGTTGGCGATGATGGTGCGGTCGCCGAAGAGCTGGCTCAGAAGCTTCAGGTAGGGCGTCTCGCCGCAGCCGGCGCAGGCCCCGGAGAACTCGAAGAGCGGCTGGAGGAGCTGGGTGTCCTTCACCGATGCGAGGTTGAGACGGCTGCGGTCCATCTCGGGGAGCTCGAGGAAGAAGTCCCAGTTCCGGGCCTCCGCCGCCCGCAGCGGGAGCTGCGGCTCCATGTTGATGGCCTTCCGCCCGGCCTCGGACTTGTTCTTCGCCGGGCAGACCTCGACGCAGAGCGCGCAGCCCGTGCAGTCCTCGGGCGCCACCTGGAGCGTGTAGCGGAGGTCGGAGAACTCGCGCCAGCGGGGGGCGCAGGACTTGAACGCGTCGGGCGCGCCCTCGAGGCACGAGGCCTCGTAGACCTTCGAGCGGATCGTCGCGTGGGGGCAGACGATGACGCACTTGCCGCACTGGATGCAGGTCTCGGTGTCCCAGACGGGGATCTCCTGCGCGATGTTGCGGCGCTCCCAGCGCGCCGTGCCCGTGGGGTAGGTGCCGTCGATGGGCATCGCGCTCACGGGGAGCGAGTCGCCCTGGCCCGCGATGATGCTCGCCGTGACCTTCTGCACGAACTCCGGGGCCTCGGCCGGCACCGGCGGGCGGAGGGCGATGCGACTCGTGGTGGCGGCGGGGATCCGGACCTCGTGGAGGTGGGCGAGGGTCGCATCCACAGCGGCGAAGTTCTGGCGGACGACGGCCTCGCCGCGGCGGCTGTAGGTCTTCTCGATGGCGCCCTTGATCGCGTCGATGGCCTGCTCCCGCGGGAGGACCCCGCTCACCGCGAAGAAGCAGGTCTGCATGATCGTGTTGACGCGGCCGCCCATGCCGGTCTCGTCGGCGATGCGGTAGCCGTCGATGACGAAGAGCCGGAGCCTCTTCGAGAGGATGTGCTCCTGGGCTCGCGCGGGAAGCTCATCCCACACTTCCCCGGGTCCGTACACGCTGTTCACGAGGACCGTGGCCCCCGGCGCGGCCTGCTCGAGGATGTCGAAGCGCTCGAGGAACACCCACTGGTGGATCGCGACGAAGTTGGCGCGGGAGATGAGGTAGGTCGAGCGGATGGGCCGCGGCCCGAAGCGAAGGTGGGAGACCGTCGTGGAGCCCGCCTTCTTCGAGTCGTAGACGAAGTAGCCCTGGGCGTGGAACTGAGTCTCCTCTCCGATGATCTTGATGGAGTTCTTGTTGGCGCCCACGGTGCCGTCGGAGCCGAGGCCGAAGAAGAGGGCCCGTACGGTGTCGGCGGCTTCGATGTCGAAAGACGCATCGAAGGAGAGGCTCGTTCCCGTCACATCGTCGTGGATGCCCACCGTGAAGTGGTTCTTGGGGGCGTCCTTGCCGAGTTCGTCGAAGACCGCCTTGACCATGGCGGGGGTGAACTCCTTCGACGAGAGGCCGAAGCGGCCGCCGATAACGCGAGGTTCCGGCCCGCGACTCCCTCCGGCCCCGGCCCGGGACTCCGCGAGCGCCGTGAGCACGTCCTGGTAGAGAGGCTCTCCGGCGGAGCCCGGCTCCTTCGTCCGGTCGAGGACGGCGATGGAGCGGACGGATGCGGGCAGGGCGCGAATGAGATCGGGGACGGAGAAGGGGCGGAAGAGTCGCACCTTGACCACACCCACGCGGGCGCCGTGGGCGTTCATCCACTCGACCGTCTCCTCGACGGCGCCGGCCCCGGAGCCCATGAGTCAAGGAGTCCTCGGACATCCTGCTCGAGAACAACGAGATCATCTACTGCGC
>CAYQRN010000049.1:0-23711 GCA_964419995.1 uncultured Planctomycetia bacterium | reverse complement strand
CGATCAGGACCTCGTCGTGCGGCCCCCGGGCCGGGAGCGACGGGCGGTCGGCGATCTCACCCTGGCGGAGCTCCGGGCGCATGACGCGGGGGCGGAATTCCACCGGCGCCCCACGCGGATCCGGATCCCGACCCTTGCGGAGGCCCTCGCTGTCCCGGATCGTCCCGCCCTCCTCATGATCGAGGTGAAGCGGCGTCACCGGGAGGTGACGCTGGCACGACTTGCGGCGGAGGTCCTCGATCGGTCACGGACCCGGGCCGCCGTGGTCTGGGGGAGCTTCTCGGAGAGGATCGTTCGGGCGCTCCACGAGGCCGATCCATCCGTTCCCCTCGTCGCTATCGTGGATTCGGCGTGGCAGTTCGAGTCGTTCCGGGGACTGCCGATCCGGATTTTCGCCGTCGCCGAACGCCTCGTCACGCCGGCGCTCGTCGCCCGCGTCCGCCGCCGGCGGGCCTGTCTCTGGGTCTTCACCGTAAAGAGCCTCCGCGCGGCAGGGCGGTTGCAGAGGCTCGGAGCGGATGGCCTCATCACCGACATCCCGGGCCGGATCCTCGAGACCCGTCGAAACCTCGGCGGATCCCCTCCCGGTCGAGCTTGAACCGATTCCTCCCCGACCGCGTCGAATCCAGAAGTCCCCCGCCGCTTCGGTCCGGAGTCTTCCCATGGCATCGCGGAACCTCATGGCGCTCCTCCTCCTTCCGCTCCTTCTCATCCCCGGCGCTGATCCGGCGGCGGGCCTCCTGGGCGGAGGGCAGGACGGGGGGGACGATCTCCTCATCCGGGCGTTCCGGGAGATCAGGACGCGGGATCTCGTCGCGGCGGAGGCCACGCTGCGGACGGTCCTCCGCGAGCACGCCGGATCGCCGTCGGCTCCCGAGGCCCGCGTGCTCCTCGGTCGGGTCCTCCTCGACCTCCGGCGGGAGGCCGAGGCCGAGGAGCACCTCGTCGCGACGCTGGCGGTGCTGAAGCCCGACGAGCTTTTCCGGAAGAAGGCTCTCCATCTGCTCTCGGAGACGCTGCTCCGGCTCGGGAAGATCGAGGCCTCGACGCGGCTCGTGGAGGACAGCGCGGCGGAGGTCCTCGGAGACGCTCATCGGAACCGCGTCGCGGGCTGCTACCTCGCCGTGGCCGACGGCGCCTTCGACGAGGCGCACGGGAATGACGGAAAGTCGCGGGCTGCGGCGGCGAGGACGAAGAACCTCGAACGCGCCCTCGCGTTCTACGAGCGGGCGAGGGTCGTCCTCACGGGCGGCGCGCCGGAGGATCGGGTGACGCTCCGCATCGTGCGGTGCCTCGTGGAGCTCGGACGCCACGACGGGGCCATCGCGGAGACCCGCCGGGCGCTGGCGCACATCGAGAAGGAGCGCGACCGCCATCGGAAGGCCGTAGCGGAGCTCCGGTTCCGGCTCGGCGAGGCGCTCCTCGCGGCGGGAAGGCACGGAGACGCCCGGACGGAACTTCTTGCCCTCGTGAACGACGCGACCCTCATGGACGAGGAGAGCCACGCCGGCGCACGGCTGCTTCTCGCTGAGACCTGGCGGCCCCGGGAGAACCCGGGACGCGCCGATCTCGATCTTGCCCTGGCGCACATGCGCCGGTTCATCGAGCTCCACCCCGACCACGCGAAGGCGACCGATGTGCGGCTGGCCATCGCGGAGTGCCTGAGGGGTGCCGGCGACCTCGATCCGGCCGTCGCGGCCTACCGCGAGTTCCTCGATCGGCATCCGAAGGACTCCCGGGCGCCCGGGGCCCTCTTCGCCATCGCCGAGGCAAGGACGGCGCTCCTCGACTTCGAGGGGGCGCGGCAGACCTTCGCCGACCTCGTCGCGCGGTATCCCGACGACCGTCTCGCGCCGGAGGCGCGCGCGCGGATCCCGGCGAGCTTCTCCGATGAGGCGCGGCAGAGGATGAAGGAGGAGAAGGGCGGGGAGGCGATCCGGATTCTCGAACGTCTCCTCGCGGAGCATCCGGGGCATGCTTCGTGCGCCGCGATGACGGTCCTCATGGGCACGCTGCTCCGGGACGCCGGCCGCCCGGAGGAGGCGGAACGCGTGCTTCGGACGGCGAGGTCCCGGTACGCGGCCTCCGAGGCCGCATCGGCGGCCGACGCGGCGTTCCTCCTCGGATCTCTCCTCGAGGAGACCCTCCGGCGGCTCCCGGAGGCCATCGGGATCTACCGGGAGATCGTGCGCGACATGGCCGGCACCGCCGCCGCGCAGCTGGCAGCGCGCCGCATCGACGACATGCAGGCCCCGGAGCTCGCGGCCTCCATCCCGAGAGCGTTTCGTACGGACGAGACGCCCGTCGTGCGTCTCACGACGCGCAACGTGCGCGAGGTCAGGGTGCGCGCCTGGCGCTTCGACCTCCGCGCCTGGTTCGAGCGGAAACGGACGGTGGAGGGCATCGACGGCGTCGATGTCGACCTCGTGAAGCCGGACTTCGACTCGACCGAGAACGTGCCCGGATACGAGTCCTTCCGGCGGGACGTGCGCGACGTCCCCCTGCGCCTCGGGGAGGGTCCCGCGGCGCCCCTTCCCCCGGGGTCCTGGCTCGTGAGCTTCGAGGCGGGGGAGCTGCGCGCCGTCGTGCACGTCCTCGTCTCCGACATCCGGCTCATCGTGAAGGAATCGCCCCGGCAGATCCTCGTCTTCGCCGAGGACGAACGGCGGCGGGAGCCGGCGGCGGGGACGCGCGTGCTCGTCGTCACCGACTCCGACGTGCTCGTCGAGGGCGAGACCGACGCCGGCGGCGTCTTCGTCCGGGACTTCGACGCATTCCAGCCGTCCCGCCGCGTCCTGGCCTGGCGCGAGGGGCATGTGGCCCATGGGTTCACGAAGCCGAGGGGCGGCGACGGGGTCTTCGGCCAGGAGGAGAAGATCTACATCGTGACGGATCGTCCCCTCTACAGGCCGGGCCAGGACGTCCGTGTGAAGCTCTGGCACCGCCCCGTGAAGGACGGTGCCTGGGTCGCGACCGGCGGCGAGCGTCTCCCGGTGGAAGTCGTCACGGCCCGCGGCACGACCCTGCTCGCGCAGGACGTCGTCACGGGCGGGAACGGTACGGCGGACTTCGATGTTCCCCTCCCGCCCGAGGCTGCGCTCGGCGAGTACATGATCCGGGTCGCCCGCACGGGCCGGACGTTCACGCGGGCCTTCACCGTGGCCGAGTACCGGCGACCCGAATACGCGGTGGAGCTCAGCGTGCAGGGGTCGGAGGGGGACCGACGTCCCTCGACGAGACCCGGCGAGATGGTTCGCGTGAAGGCGCGGGCTTCCTTCTTCCTCGGTGGCCCCGTGCGGGGCGGCGAGCTCGTCTGGGAGGCCTTCGCGGAGCCGTGGGTGTTCGACGCCTCGCGGTATCGCGCGTTCCCTGGCCACGATGCGGCTCCGCCGCCGGAGGATGCCGCTGGCGTCGACCCGGGACCGCCCCTCAGATCAGGGTCCGCGGCCCTCGACGATCAGGGCGAGGTCGAGTTCAGCTTCATGACGGATGTGGCGCCGGAGGACCGGCGCTGGCGGATCCGCGCGGCGGTCCGGGAGGCGGGCCGTCACTGGGTCTCCGGTTCCGCCGAGGCCCTCGTCACGTCGCGGGACGTCTTCGCGGTGGTGACCCTCGATCGCCGGGTTATCGAACCGGACTCCCGTGCCGTGGCCGCCCTCGTCACGGTGGCTGCCGATCACAGCCCCGCCGGCGCCGTTGGCGAGATCATCGTGCTCCGCCGGAACCGCGGCGGGCTCGATGTCGTCGCGCGCCACGCCGTGAACACGGGGCTCGACGGGCGCGCCGAAGTGGCCTTCACCGGCCCCGCGGGGGGCGACGCGATGGTCGTCCGCTTCGAGGGGAGGGATTCGCGCGGCGATCCCGTTGCGGCCGAAGCCGAGGGCACCCTCTCCGGGGAGGCCTTCGATGCGGTTCGCGACGTCCGCATTCTCGCTGCGAGGGAAGTCTACCGGGAGGGGGAGACGGCCGACGTCCTCGTGAATGCGCCGGCGGAAGGTCTGCTTGCCCTGCTGACGCTCGAGGGCGACAAGGTCCTCGAGCACCATGTCCTCAGACTTGCGGGGCGAAGCCAGATCATCCCCGTCCGCCTCCCGCCCAGAGCCATGCCCAACGTCTTCCTCTCCATTGCTCTCGGCCATGACGGGAAGCTCCTCACGGCCACGGACGAGGTCGTCGTGCGCCGATGGCTCGACGTCACGGTGGCGGCGGATCCGGATCGCGCGGAGCCCGGCGGAGAGATCGGAGTCTCCGTGACGACGCGGGATCAGCTCGGCGCTCCGGTGCCGGCCGAGGTGACGCTGGCCGTCGTCGACGAGGCCGTTCTCGCCCTCGCCGGGGACCGGACACCGGACCCGCGCCTCGTGTTCTACGACCTGCGGCGCGCCCACGGCGTCGTGACGTCCTCGAGCCTCGAGTTCAGCTCGATCGGGACGGCGGTCCGGCGCGATGCGGACCTCATGGCCCTCGAGCGGTCGAAGGCGATGAGCGAGGAGTTGCGGAGAAACGTCGAGGAGCTCGAGCGGGCGAGGGGACTTGTCCGCGAGAGCGCGCCGGAAGGGGACCGGAGAGGGGAGGCGCGGGACGACATCGAGAGTCTCTCGACGGGCGCGGGCGCGGGCGGTGGCGCGGCGGGCGGCGGCAGCTACGGCGGCGGAGCGGCTCCGGGCCGGCGCCCGCAGGATCGGAAGCCTGCGAAGGACAAGGACAACGCGTTCGATGACGACGCGAAACGGAAGTTCGGTTTCTTCGCCCGTGGCGACATGGACGGCTATGCGGGGGTCCCGGCCCGGCATGCCGCCGGCCGGCAGATTGCCCTCCAGGCCATCCGGGCGGAACTGGCGGGGAAGAACGCCGCCGTGATCGGCGCGCTCGCGGGATGGGAGGACGAGCCCTTCACCGCGGAGCCCGCGACGCGGCGCGAGTTCCTCGAGACCGCCGCGTTCCTGCCCGCCGTCGTCACGGGCGAGGACGGAAAGGCCCGCGTCGCGGTGAAACTGCCGGACAACGTCACGCGCTGGCGGATCACGGCGCGGGGGCTCACGGCGCTCACCCACGTGGGCGAGGGCCGGACGTCGGTCCGGGCCGGACGGGATGTCCACGTCCGCCTGGCGGCGCCGCGGTTCGTGACGCACCGGGACACGACGCTCGTCTCCGCCATCGTGCACAACGGAACTTCCGGCGGCCTCGACGCGTCCCTGGAGCTCCGGTCGGAGGATCCACGGTCTGCCGTTCTCCGGGGCGTCACGCGCCTCGACACGACCGTCGCCTCGGGCACGCCCTTCCGCTTCGATGCGGCCCTGGCCGGCGTGGAACCGGGTCGCGCGCGCCTGTCCGCCACGGTGCGGACGGCCGTCGAGAGCGACGCCGTCGAGGAGACCCTGCCTGTTCTCGCCTTCGGCGACCGGAAGCGGACGGGCCGGAGCGTCCTTCTCGAAGACCGCGAGGCCTTCGACGTCGAGGTGCCGGAAGGGCTCATCGCCCCCGCCTCGAGCGCCACGGTCTTCGTCTCGCCGGGGATGATCCCGCTCCTCAGGGACGGCGTCCAGCATCTCGCGCTCTTTCCCTTCGGCTGCCTCGAGCAGACGTTGAACCGATTCCTGCCCGCCGCCGAGGTGAGAGCGACCCTCGGTGGGTTTGGCGTCGAGGCCGCGGGCCCGGCGGACGATCTGGCCAGGGCCGTGCGCCGCGGGCTCATGGCGGTTGCGGCCTTCCAGAACCCCGACGGGGGCTTCGGATGGTGGCCCGGGGTGCCGAGCCACCCCTATATGACGGCTCTCGCCCTCGAGGGTATCGCACGGGCCGCCGAGCTCGGGCACGAGCCGCCCTCGGGACTCGTCCCCAAGGCCATCGGCGGGGCCAGGAGCCTCCTCCGTGCGGAGAAGACTCCTGCCGATGCGGCAGCCTTCCTCCACTTCGCCCTGGCGGCGTGCGGGGAGAGCGATCCCGACACCCTCGGCCGCGCCCTCCGGGGGGCGGAGACCCTCTCGGACCAGGGGCTTGCCTGGCTGGCGATGGCCTGCGGGAGGACGGGCCGGCGGGCCCAGGCCGATGCCATCCTGCTCCGGCTTCGTTCACGGATCGTCACGGGGCCGAGGGGCGCATCCGCCGCCGGAGATCGGCGCGACGGCTACCTCGCATCGCGCGCGGAGGCTACGGCGTGGGCCCTCCTCGCCGTGCTCGAACTCGATCCCTCCTCGCCCCTTGCCGCGGAACTCGTACGGGGGCTCCGGGGAGAGCGGACAGGGCTCCACTTCGGTTCCACCAAGGCGACCGCCGTGGCCGTCCGGGCGCTCTGCCGTCATCTCGCGCGCACGGGGCTCGATGCCGTGGACGGCGTCGTGCGCGTCGAAATCGACGGGCGCGCCGTCGGCACCGTGACGCTCACCCCCGAAGCCCTCCGCGGCGGATCGCCGGCGCTGTCGATCCCCGTGTCGGAGCTCCGGCCCGGCACGAACCGCGTGACGCTCCTGCGGGAGGGAGGTCGCGGCGCCGTCAGCGTGGCCTTCGTCCTCGACACAGTCGCCGCGGCCGGAAGCGTTGCCGCGGAGGGCAGCGTCCTCACGGTGACCCGGACCTGGCGCGAGTACCGGCACCCGAGGGCCGCGGCGGAGCCGTGGCTCGACGGATTCACGGTCGTCCGGGAGGACGCCCGGCCGAAGGTGGAGCCGCGGCGCGGCCTCGCGCGCGGCGTGAGTGGCCGGAAGTACGGCGTGGTCCTCGCGATCGAGGCCCGGGAGGATGTGGAGTACGTCGTCGTGGAAGATCCGCTGCCGGCGGGATGCGACGTCGTCGAGACGGAGGTGGCGGGGGACTTCCACCGGTTCGAACGGCGGGACACCCGGTGCGCGTTCTTCTTCACGAGACTTCCGAAGGGCCGGACGGAGATTCGCTACACCGTGTATGCGGTGGTACCCGGGGAGTACCGCGTGCTGCCGGCCACCGCCTTCGGCATGTACGATCCGGAGCTCCGGGGCCGCTCGTCGGATGACCGCTTCGAGATCATCCCCGAGGCGGCGGTCCAGGCCCTCGTTCCGCCGTCGGAGCCAACGCCGGACGCGCTCTACGCTCTGGGCCTGCGGGCCTCGAGCGAGGGGCGCCACGCCGAGGTTCTCGACCATCTCGAGGGGCTCCCTGGCCGCTATCCTCTCGTGGATGCGGCCCACGATGAGATCCTTTCCCGCGTGCTCCACGCGGCGCTGGCGCTCGGCCGGGACGCCTCCGCCGTGGCGGCGCTCGAGGCCCTCGAACTCAGGAATCCATCTCGGATCGCTCTGACACGGGCCGAGGAACTGGCCATGGGCCGGAGCTTCGTCGCCATGGGCGATCGGGAGCGGGGTCGGATCTTCATGAGCCGCGTCCTGGCGGCGGCGTTCGCGGAGGAACGCGCCGTGGCGGAGGCCCTGAAGGACCTTGGCCGGCGCGTTGCAGCCGAGGACCGCCTCCTCGATGCATGGCTCCGATCGCCCGACCTACCCGAGGTGACGGCTGGTCTCAGGGAGTGGGCGGAGAGTTTCTTCCTCATCGAGGACGAACGTATTCCCGACCGGGAGTTCCTCACCGGACCCCGCAGGATGCTCTGGAAGGAGGGACTCCGCGGACTGGCGCGGTTCCTGGCTCACGCGCCCGGGGGCGACGCCGCCGAGGAGGCGGGATTCGCGCTCATCGCGCGCATGGCGGAGGTGGGCCTTCACGACGCCGTCGCTGCCGAGGCGGAGCGGTTCCTCGCCAGCCACGCGGACAGCGAGCGTCGCGACGACGCCCGCGTGGCGGCGGCACGGGCCCATTTCCTCGCGGGACGATGGGAGGAGGCGGAGCGCTCGGCGGTGCCCGTCGTGGACGCGCTCTGGCCCCGCCGCACGGCGGCAGGAGTCCGTCTCGAGCCATCGGAGTTCCGCCTCGAGATGATCTACCTCCTTGGCCGGATCGCCCATGTCCGGGGCGACGCGGCAGAGGCGGTGCGCCGGTACGCGGATGTGAAGGACGTCTTCCCCGATGCGCGGCAGGCCTGGCTCCACTTCACGGAGCCGAGGCTCCGCGCGGAACCGCTGGCCTCGTTTCCGGAATCGGGGCCGGTGAGCGTTCCGCTCAGCCTCCGCAACGTGACGCGACTGCATCTGCGCATCTACCGGGTCGATCTTCCCGTGCTCTTCGCCGTGAAGAAGTCCGTGGCGCGGGCCCATGAGTCCGATCTCACGGGCATCACGCCGGAGCGCGCCTTCGACGTGGAGCCTCCGCCGTCGCGCTATGCGACGGTGGATCTGCCTGTCGCGATTCCGGACCTTCCGCCCGGCGGCTACCTCCTGGTCGTGTCGGGGAGCGGGGTGGAAGGCGGCCCGGCGCCGCCGGCGGCTCGTACCGTCATCATCCGCTCCGACCTGCGGCTCACGATCCAGCGGAGCGAGGAGTTCCTGCGGGCCTACGTCACCGATGCGGCGGGCCGGCCGGTCCCGGGGGCGCGCGTGCGTTTCGGGACCGGCGACGCCGTCCTGCCCGAGGTCGTCACCGACGAGCGCGGCATCGCGTCGCTGGAGGCGCCGGAGGGGGCGGTCACGGCCATCGCCGAGGCCAGGGGCCGCTGCGCTCTCGCGCGGGAATGAGGCGTGGATCTCAGCCGGCCGTCGCGAGCCGCACGGCGACGGCCGCGTGGAGGACGAGCGCCGCGGGAAGGACGATCCTGAAGAGCGCCTTCCGGGTCTTGTGGCGGAAGATCCGCATGCCGAGGAGACCGCCGAGGGCTCCGCCGGCGATGGAGATCCCGAGGAGGTTGGCCTCGGACACGCGGCGGCCGCGTCCCGCCCTCGACTTGTCGAGGCCGAAGAGAACGAGGGCGACGGCGGAGAAGGCGAGGACGTGCAGGATCCAGACGGCGGCGGCGCCGAGATCCGTGAGGCCGAGAAGAAGCAGGGCGGCCGCCAGGGCCGGTACGGCGAGGCGGAGCGTGAAGGCGAACCCGTCGAGGGGAGGCCGGTTCCGGGGGCGCGTCGTGGACATGGTTCCCGGCGGAGGGCCGGTGGGGTAGAATCGACCGTGTGGTCGGGAGGTCTATCATGGCATCTCGGATCCTCGCAACCCTTTCCCTTGCGCTGATGGCGGGCCCGGTGTCGCCGGGCCAGGCGAGCCCCGGGCGGGCCGCGGATGTGGACGGCGACGTCGCACGCCGTCTTGCGGCCGAGTTCTCGGTCCAGTACGCCTCGCCGAAGGAGTCGCTCCGCCTCCTCGCCGTGAACGATCTCGCGGGATCCCGTCACGCCCTCGTGGCCAAGGCCCTGGCGGCGGCGCTCGACGATTCCGATGGCGCCGTTCGCCTTGCCGCCGTACGGGCCCTCGCTCTTCAGGCGCCGAAGGACGCGGGACCACGGCTCCGCGCGGCCCTCGATCAGGCCGAGCGGCGGAAGGACGCCGCGATGCAGGCAGCGGTCCTGACGGCGCTCACGGCCGTGCGGACGTTCCTGCCGCTCCAGCGTCTCGAGCAGATCCTCGAGAACGGTCCGAAGGAGGCGCGGCGCGCTGCGGTGGTCATGATGGGGGCCATGAAGGAGAAGAAGGCCGTCCGGATCCTCCGGGAACACATCGACTGCCCGCGCCCGGCCAACGTCGATTCGCCCACGAACCCTCCCGCCTCCTACTGGAAGGAGCGTATCGCCCACTGGGAGCACATCGCCGATGTCGTCCAGGACGCGCTTCACGCCCTCACGGGGCGACACTTCGATTCACGGGACGAACTGGACGAATGGCTCCGGAAGGAGGGGTCCCGGGCAGGGTTCTAACGCGTTGATCGATGGGCTCCGCGGACTTATATGTCGGGGGGACGCAGAGGCGCTGCCGGTGCCGCCGGCGCTCCCCCGAGGTGACGCATGGCAGACAGGACGCGCAGGTGGGACGACAACGTGAAGGGGCGGTACTACGTGGACCGGGAGTGCATCCTCTGTTCGCTCTGCACCGACCTTGCGCCGGATCACTTCCGGGAGAGCGCCGACGGCGACCACGACCTCGTCTACCGGCAGCCGGAGACCCCCGCGGAGGCCGCCCGATGCGAGGACGCGCTCGGGCAGTGCCCGGTGGACGCCATCGGACGGGACGGCGAGGACTCGTGAGCCGGATCCGCCCCGGGCTGCGTTTCCCCGGAATCGCCGGCGCGACAGGCGGCCCTGCCTCATGAGCGGCCCGGGACCGGCGACTCCCGAGGATCTCACCGGGCTCGTCCTCGGGGAGGGGCAGTATCGTCTCACTCGCCGCATCGGCGGCGGCGGCGGCGGGACGGTCTGGGAGGCCGACGACACGACGCGCGGGCGCCGTGTTGCCGTGAAGATCCTCACGCGCGAGGCCGATGGCAGCCGGGAATCCGTGGAGCGGTTCCGGCGGGAGGGCGAGAAGTTCGGCCGGCTCGGGCGGGGCCATCCGAACATCGTGCGCATCCACGCCTACGGGAGGGAGCAGGGCGTCTTCTACATCGTGTCGGAGTTTGTCGAGGGGAAGCACCTGTATCAGCTCCTCATGCGGGACGGCCCCTTTCCCGTGGATCGGGCGCTTTCGGTCATCCGGACCATCGCTCTCGCCGTGGGCCACGCCCACGAACAGCAGATCATCCACCGGGACCTGAAGCCCGAGAACGTCATGATTCGCGACGCCGACGGCGTCGTGAAGGTCCTCGACTTCGGCGTCGCCAAGGACATGAACGCCTCCGTGGATCTCACGCGCCAGGGCACGTATCTCGGAACGCCGGCCTACAGCGCACCGGAGCAGATCCGCGGAGAGCCCATCGATCACCGGGCCGACATCTTCTCGATGGGTGTGATCCTCTACGAGCTCCTGACCGGCGAACAGCCGTTCAAGGGTCGGAAGACGATCGAGGTCCTGAAGGCGACGCTCCAGGAACGGCCCCTGGCCGTCGAGAAGCTGAACCGCGGCGTCACACCTCCCGTGGCGCAGCTCCTCGAGAAGATGATCCAGAAGAACCCCCGCCGGCGCTTCGCGTCGTGCGCGGAACTCGTGGCCGCCATCGACGGCGTTCTCGCCGGGCTCGGGGACACCCTCACGACGGAGGAGAGCGCCGGCATCCTCCAGTGGGTCCGGAAGCTCTTCGGAAGGGACGGAGACGGGCGGGGGGCCTGAGTCTCTCCCGGAGTGCGTCAGTCGCGCTCAGGGGACGTTCCGGGGCCGCGGCGGAGCCGCTGGGCCCTTGCGATCCACGCCTGCGCCGCGGCCGTGTCGCCGGACCGGCGCGCCGCCTCCGCGAGGAGCTGCATCGTGGCGATCCGCTCCCGCGGAGCCGTCCGCGCCGCATTCTGCGCCTCGAGTGCGCGCTCGAGGAGACGCCGGGCCTCCGCCGTCCGGCCCGCCGAGAGTTCGGTCTCGGCGAGATCGCGGAGATTCCGGCCGAGATCCCTCCCGAGATTGCGCTGTTCCGCGACGCGGATCGCCTCCTCGAGCTTCCGGCGCGCCGTGTCGGGATCGCCGAGCTGACGGGCCGTGCGGGCGAGTCCGTCGAGGATGAGGACGCGGAGGTTGTCGCCCCGGGGGGCGGGGCGTGACGCCGGAGCGCCGTCCGCGGCGGTCTCGGCCGCCTCGAGGGCCGAACGGGCCTCTGCAGGACGCCGGAGGCGCAGGAGAAGCTCGCCCTCGAGCGTCCGGATGCGGGCGAGCAGATCCTGATGGCCCGCGACGGCGGCCCGCGCCGCCGCGTCGCGGCAGAGTTCCAGGGCCTCGTTGTGGAGCCCGCTCAGCGCGCAACGGCGCGCCTCCTCGAAGACCGTGGCGGCCACGTCCGCGGCCGTGCCGAGCGAATCGAGAGTCGAGCGGGCCCTGGCGCAGAGGTCGCGGGCGGCCTCGTGCCGGCCGAGTTCGCTGCACGCCGCGCCGGCCCGGTCGAAGGCGTAGGCCCGCACGAGAGTGAGGAGGGGGTGTTCCGGCGACGGGGTCACGGAGTCCGCGAGGGAACGGAACGCGCGCTCCGCCTCCGCCGTGCGGCCCTCGAGGATGGCCGCCTCCGCCCGGAGGAGCAGGGACTGATCGTCCTCGCCGAGGCCGAGGGCAGCGAGGCGGCGCACGCCCTCGGGCGTCAGCACGTTGTCGGCGACGAATCGCCGCGCCTCGTCGAGGAGTCCGCCCCCGGATCCGCCGGGAGCCGCGTCCGGCGCGCGGAAAGGAGGATCGGCCGGGTCTCCCCGGGTCAGTTCCTCGATCTGACGCGCGAGGCGGCGGTTCTGCTCCTCGATGTCGTTGAGCCGGCTCCGGGAGCGCCCGTAGAGGACGGTGGTCGCGACGGCGGCGGCGAGGAGGACGCCGAGCGCGGCGGCGACGCGGGGGTGGCGGGCGAGCCGCCGGGCCGCGAGGCGGAGCCACGTGGCGCGCCGGGCCGTGACGCGGCGGCCGTCGAGGAATGCCTCGAGGTCCCGGGCGAAGTCGAGAGCGGCGGCGTACCGGTCCGCGGGGGCCTTGGCCAGGGCCTTGAGGACGACGGCGTCGAGGTCCCGCGGGACGGCGCGATTGCGGTCGGATGGAGGCTTCGGGTCCTCCGTCGCGATGCGCTTCAGCACCTCGCCCGTGTTGTCGCCTCCGAAGGGGCGGTCGAGAGTCAGCATCTCGTAGAGAGTGACCCCGAGGGAGAAGACATCCGACCGGCGGTCGACGGGAGCGTCGCCGAGGGCCGTCTGCTCAGGGCTCATGTACCAGGGCGTTCCGAGGAGCTCGCCGGTGAGCGTGAGCCCTCCCGATCCGCCCTCGAGGGCGAGGCCGAAGTCGAGGAGGAGCGGTTCTCCGGAGGCATCGACCACGATATTGGAGGGCTTCACGTCCCGGTGGACGATGCCCGCCTCGTGGGCGGCGTGCAGGGCGCGCGCGGCCTTCGCTGCCAGGCGGACGGCGCCGGTGATCGTGAGGTGCCGTGGCCCGTGCGGCGACTCCGGCGAGGACGGCTCGCCGGACGTGACGGAGGATTCCGGGGCGGGGGGGGCGCCGTCATTGGTGGGAATCCGGACATGGAACGTGCCGGCGGTCCGTGCAGGGTCGCGCTGTCGCTCGGCGTCGAGGAGGGCCTGGAGCGATTGCCCCTCCACGCAGGGCATGACGAACCACGGCAGGCCGTCCGTCTCGCCCGACGCGAACACCGGGACGATGTTGGGGTGGGCAAGCCGCGCGGCAGCGGCGGCCTCGCGCCGGAAGCGCTCGATCTGGCGTTCGCTCGGGATCCGGCCGGGGGCAAGGACCTTGAGGGCGACCTGCCGTCCGAGAGATGGCTGTTCGGCGAGATAGACGACACCCATGCCGCCGCGCCCAAGCTCCGAGAGGATGCGGAACCCGGGGATGTCAGGCGGCCTGTCGCGCGGAGATCTGTCCATGGATCGATTCCGCTCCTCGAGACGGACGGCCACAGGTGTCTGCGCCGGAGCCTGTCCGGGGAGACCTACCCTGTGACGTTTCCGCCCGGAAAAAACTCCCCGCAGGGCGGCACCCGTCCTTCCCGGGCGGCAGTTCGGGCCGCCGGGGAGGTCGGGACGGGCTCTACTTCGCCAGATCCGGGACGGCCTCGACGACCGGGACGGGTGCCTCGGCAGCCCGTTCCAGCGGCGCCCTGAGAGCGTTCCAGCGGGTCACGAGGAACCAGACCAGGGGCACGACGCCGCCGAAGGTGAAGAGGAGGCCTCCGACGATCCGCATCCACGTGAGGGTCTGGAAGGCTGCGCCCTCCACGAATTCGTGGGAGCGGGCGAACCAGAGTCCCCGTTCGAGGACGGTCTGGAACTGGAGGATGCCGGCGGGGAAGAGGTCGAGGGTGACCATGAGCGCGAGGCCGAGGTTCAGAGACCAGAAGACGCGGCGCAGAAGCGTGCCGTTCCACGCCTCGGGTCGGACGACCCAGCGCGCGCAGAAGATCATGCCGGCGACGGCGAGGTTCCCGTAGACGCCCATGAGAGCTGCGTGGCCGTGGTTCACGGTGAGGTAGGTGCCATGCTCGTAGTAGTTGACGATGGGCAGGTTGATGATGAACCCGAAGACGCCGGCGCCCATGAAGTTCCAGAAGTTGACGCCGAGGAGGAAGAGGAAGGCCTCGGACTGGCCGAAGACCGGTTCGCGGCCGCCGTTCCGCGGCAGGTCCTTGAGCAGCATGCGGGGCATGTTTCGGAAGCGCCAGGCTTCGACGGTGAGGAGGAGGAGCGGCACGACCTGGAGCGTCGAGAAGATCGACCCGAGGGCGAGCGTCTCCACGGGCTTGGCGTTCCAGTAGAAGTTGTGGGAGATGCCGAGGATTCCCGAGCCGAGGAAGAGGATCGTGGCGAGATAGACGACCCGTCCCGCCGAGCGGGCGGAGACGAGGCCCATGAGGACCATGAAGTAGGCCACGATGACCGTCGTGAAGACCTCGAAGAAGGCCTCGGCCCACATGTGGATGACCATCCAGCGCCAGAAGTCCGCGATGACGAAGTTGGTCCGCGGGCCGGCCACGAAGCTCGAGAGGAAGAGGGCGATGATGGCCAGCGTCGCGTACATGAGCCAGTGGGGCAGGGACGCGAGGTTCGCCGCGCCGAGGGCCGGGCGCACGCCGCGGATGACGATGGCGGCCCAGAGGATGAAGCTCCCGAGGAGGAGGATCTGCCAGAACTTCCCGAGCTCGACGAACTCCCACCCCTGGTTGCCGAAGAGCCGCCAGAGGGATCCGAGAACCCCCTTCGGTCCGAGGAGCTGGCCGAGGAGGCTGCCGGCCACGATGACGACGAGGAGGGCGAAGAGGGCATTGATGAGGCGGAGCTGCCCCTCGGGCTCGCGCTTCGTGATCTTCGGGAGGATGAAAATCGACGCGGCGATCCAGCACGTCGCGATCCAGAGGATCGAGAGCTGGACGTGCCAGCTGCGCGTCACCGTGATGGGGAAGGTCGAGGCGACGTCGAAGCCGAAGAACCACCCGAGGAAGTCGTGGATCGTCACGACGCCCGCGAGGACCTGGAGGAGAAAGAGGACGGCCGCCACCGCGAAGAACTTGTAGGTGGCGCGCTGGGTCGGCCAGGGCGTCGCTGCGGAGACGGCGTCCGCCGTGAGGAGGGCGTCGGCCTTCTCGGGCTTGAGTCCGTGGGCGCCGCCGTTCCTTCCGTACATGTAGAGGACGACGCCGAGGCCGAAGACGATTCCGAGCGTGCCGAACACGGTCCAGAGCGTCACGGGACCGCTCGGCGTGTTGCCTGCGTCGGGGTCGAACGGCCAGTTGTGGGTGTAGCTGTAGTCGGTACCCGGCCGCCGCGCGCCGCAGACCCAGGCGCCCCAGACGAAGAACGCCGAGAGGTCGGCAATCTCGCCGGGGTCCGTGATGTAGCCGCCGGGCGAGAAGGTCCCGGGTCCGCTGCCGGTGAAGAACCGCAGGTAGTGGGCGCGGACGGCCTCCGTTCCGGCGATCTGCCCCTCCGTGAGAATCACCCGGTTCGTCGCGGGGTCGTGACGGTTCTCCTTGATCTCGGCCTTCACCCGCGTCTCGATGGCGCCCGGAGCCGCGGCCGGATCGGCGCGCCGATACGTCTCGGTCATCGCCGTGGCCATGACGTGGAGCGCGTCCGCCGTGAAGTCCGTGCCTCGGCTTGCTCCGTCGCCGAAGAAGCTCCCGTAGTTCATGAGAGCGTACTTCTGGAAGACTGCCTGACCGCGGAGGATCTGCTCGCTGTCGTGGACGACCCGGCCCCTGGCGTCGGCGTAGTCCGGTATGGGCGGCGCGTCCTGATAGGTCCTGATGCCCATGAAGAGGACGCCCGCGCCGCCGAAGACGAGGATGACGAAGAGGGGGATCCACCAGTTCCTGGTCATGAGCGATGCATCCGCCGGACGGGGGTGACAGGAGCGTTCAACACGCGCCCATGATGCAGGTTCCCCCCGGCATCCGCGAGATCCGGATGGAATGATATCCGTCAGGAACCGAGCGCGAGTCCGCCGGACGATCCGGCGGGCTCAGAGCACGATGACAGTGGCCGTGGGCGAGACGGCGCTGAACGCACCCGTCACCGGATCGAGCGTGATGGCGGCCACGTAGAACGTGAAGCCGCTCAGTCCGGCGATGGCGGGGAGGTTGATGACATCCGACCCGTTCGACGTGCCGGTGGGCCCGAGGATCCCGAGCGGCGTGAAGACGAAGTAGGGATTCGGCATGAGCGAGTAGAAGAGGAGAGTGTCGGGGCTGAGCCCGAGGTTTCCCGCAGCCGTGGGGATGGGGCCTGTCCCGAGGGAGGCGCCGAGCTGATAGACATGGCCCGGGCGGGAGGGAGACCGCACGACGGCCGTGAGCTGCTGGCCCGCCTCGGGCGTCCCCTGGAGCTTCACCGAGATGCCGGATGCCGAGGCGACGCGATAGACGCCCACGGGCCAGTTCGGTGTCGCCTGCTGGACCGTGAAGAAGATGTCGCCCTGGAGTCCGGACTCGACGTCGAGGGGGCGGCCGCAGTCGTTCAGGAAATCTTGGGTGAAGAGGTGCCAGGTCCCGCCCGAATCCTGGTGCAGGTTCCCCTGCACGATCTTCTGTCCCCGCGGGGATGGCGTGATGCCGGGCCAGGAGCCCCACTCCGCGATGAAGACCTGGTTCACGAACCCGGTCATCCCGAGGTCCTGGTCGATGGTGAAACCGTTGGCGGAGACATGGGCCTCGAGGAGGCCCGCGGGGCCGAGGGTTCCGGTGCCGGGCGGGGGGGTGCCGCCATAGGCGGGGAAGCCGTAGTTCCCGCCCTGCACGATGTGGTTGAACTCGTCGGGCGGCGTGTCGGCACCCTGGTCGTCGCGGCCGTTATCGGTGGCGAAGAGAGCGCCGGACGGATGGAACTCGATGCCCCATGCGTTCCGGAGGCCCGTGGCGTGGATCTCGATCGAGGGAGAGCCCCAGATGAGGTTCTGAGCGAAGGAGTCCACACGGGCGATGAGAGCACCTCCGCCCGGCGAGGAGTCGCCGGTGGCGCCCTGGGCGATGTAGAGCCAGGTGTAGGTCGAGTCGAACTTGATGTTGTTGACCTGGTGGGCGCCCGTCGGCAGGGAGAGGACCACCGAGATGACGGATTCGAAGACGTCATCGCCGTTGGCGTCGATGAATCGCGTGATCTGGCCCGTCCCGCCGAACGGCGCCGTGAGGTGGGCGACATAGATGTCGCGACCGCCGCCGTTCGGGCGCCAGGCGAGTCCGTGCGGCGAGAACGTGCCCGCCACGAAGATCTTCACGTTGTCGACCGTGCCGTTCTGGTCGAAGTCCTCGAGGATCCGGATGACGCCGTCGCCGGACCCGACCCAGATGCGGCCGAGGTCGTCCCGCATGAGGGCCCTCGGGTTCGTGGAACCGGCCGACCAGTACGGCGTGACGACGTACTGGTTGAACGCCGGTTGGGCGGCCGCGGGCCGAGGGGCCAGGGCCGCGGCCGCCAGGGCGAGGGCGGCCGCGACGCGATGCGGGACTCGGCGGTCCGTCATTGGGAGGCTCTACGGAATGAACGTCACGGAGAGGCCATTGGAGATCTGGAAGGCGCCGTTCGGGGCTCCTGCCGTGATGCCGAAGGCCTGGGTGTGGATCGTGATGCCCACCCAGGAGGGGTCCACCGTATAGGGGCCGACGAGGAGGCTCCCCTGCGTGTCCGGCGCCGATCCGAACGGGACTCCGAACAGCCCGGCGGAGTCGTTGAGGGGCAGGAGGGCGGGGCTGAGTCCCACTGCCAGCGTCCCATACGGCGGGATCGACACGGGTCCCGGAACGAGGTCCGCCACCACGAGGGATGGCACGGCCGGGGAGCCGAAGTAGCGGAGGTAGATCGAGGAAGCGGTCGAGGGGGTACCGACAAGCCCGAGGGCGCAGCCGTTCGTGTGGCCGCCCTCGTAGAAGAGCGTTCGGCCGCTGTTCAGGGCGGCGGGATCGTCGTTGGGCGCGCCGACAGCCAGGTCGCCGCGTCCGTCGCCGTTCATGTCGCCAAGGCCGAGCACCGCGCGGCCGTAGAGGTTCTCGAGGCTCGTTCCGCTGAGGTTGAAGAGCACCGCACCGGTCGTTCCATTCACGGCCGACACGCGGCCGTAGTAGATACCCGCTCACGGAGGGAGATAGGGCATGCCGACGAGGACGTCGTCGATCCCGTCTCCGTTCAGGTCCGTGACGCGGGAGAGCGCGAAACCGGCCTTCATGTAGACGTAGGGGCCGTTGACCTGCCAGAGGCCGATCCCCGTGGCGCCGGAGACGGCGATGGCCCGACCGGCGTCGGTGAGGCCCGTCGCGTCGTAGTCCGGCGAACCGATCGTGAAGTCCGCGACGGAGTCGCCGTTCACGTCGGCGATTCCGGCGATGGTCGTTCCGAAGTGCTCGGCGCCCTGGGTGCCGTCGAGAGTGTGCAGGACGGCGCCCGTGGCGCCCGAGTGGACCGTGACGCGGCCCGCGCCGCCGTTCACCGTGTGGCCCGGTGCGCCGATGGCGAAGTCCGCGATCCCGTCGCCGTTGACATCGCCGACCCGGGCCACCGCCGCGCCGAGCTGCTCCGACGTGGCCGTTCCCGAGTAGGTGAAGAGCGGCGCTCCGGTGGCTCCGGAGTGGACCGTGAGGGTGCCCGCGGCGAAGTTGCCGCCCGGCGAGGCGCCGGGTGCGCCCACGGCGAATTCCGAGCGCCCGTCCCCGGTGAGATCGCCGAGGAGGGCCACCGCGTAGCCGAACTGATCGTAGGTCGCGAGGCCCGTCATCGTGTAGAGCGCGGTGCCCGTGGAGCCCGAGTACACGTAGGCCCGCCCCCGGTTGTCGAACGTCGTGCCGACGTCGAACCCGGGAGCCCCCACGATGAGGTCAGGGGTCCCGTCGCCATCCACGTCCCATCCGCCGGAGAGGGCGGAGCCGAACGCGTGCGTGAGGCCCTCCCCCGTGTGGGTCCGGAAGAGGGTGTTGTTCGTCGGATCCACGATCTGCACCGTGCCGGCGCCATAGATCGAGTCCGTGCAGCCGATGGCTACCTCGGCGACGGCGCTGCCCGTGAGCTGGCCCGCCGTCGCGAGGGTCCAACCGGCCTGGAAACCGAAGGTCGCGCCGTCGCGAACGCGGACGAGGGTCTGCGCCCCGGCGGAGGCGTGCAGCACGGCCAGTACGGCCGCGGCGAATGTCCATCTCTTCATGGGGGGTCTTTCCGGAAACCTGGGGAAACGGCTTTCGCATCGTACCCCCCGTCTGTTCACCGAGGCAAGGCTGCTTCGGAACTTGCGGCCGTCCGGACCGCGCCTGTCTGTTGGCGAAGCACCCGGTTCGAGGGGAGAATGTCCTTGTGCAGTCGGCACTTAGGGTCCGAATCGTTCCGAGCGAATCATGACGAAAATCACTTCGCGGAATCTCGGGAAAGGCTGGCTCGACCGCCGGGGCCATGATTCAATCAGGGCGCCTCGCTCCGAACTTCGCGCGCCGCGCGCGATGCCACCGGCGTCCTCGCGCTCGGCGGCCGATAAGTGATCGACGCCGGCGATCCGCCCGACGTCAGTGGAGGAGGCACCATCCCATGAGCGCGACCCCCGCCGCGCCGCCAGCGTCCGCTCCCCGCCAGACCCGCGACCCGGTGAAGGCCTGGAGCGCGCCGCTCCTCGTCTTCTCCATCGGCGCCATCGCGTTCCTCACCCTTGGCGGCCTCTGGATCACCTTCGGGGGCTTCTCGGCCTACAACCAGTACGCGGTCCTCCTCCACACCGCCCTCGGCATCGCCACGCTGGTCCCGATCCTCGTCTACGTCTTCCGACACCTCGCCGAGACCTGGCGACGCGCGCTCAACCACGTGAGCCTCCTCGGGTATGCGGCGGCCCTCGCCCTCCTCGCCGCGAGCGCCTCGGGACTCGTCCTCGCGGCAGAGTCCGCCTTCTCGACGCGGATCTCGTACGCCTGGCGTCTCGTCCACATCGTCTCGGCGCTCACTCTCACGGCCTTCCTGCCGATCCACATCGCCCTCGCGATGCGCCTCCGGCGGCGCGCCGGCGACGCCGCGGACGGCGGGATCGGCGATCTGCGGGCCGCGTGGCGTCGCGCGCTCCGCCGCTCGGCGGCGCTGGCCGGACTCCTCCTGCTCGCTCCCCTTCCGGCGGGGTTCCTCTACGCCGGTCTCGATCCCGCCGGACAGCTCCCCGCGGACTACGGCTACAAGTACGGCGCGAATCCGTTCAGCCCGAGCCTCGCCGTGACGGCGGGGGGCGGCGCCATCCGCCACGAGGCCCTTGCGGGCTCCGCCTCCTGCGGGACGTCCGGCTGCCACGAGCAGATCCTCCGCGAGTGGGAACCGAGCGCGCACCGGTACGCCTCGCGGAGCTACTTCTTCCAGACCATCCAGAAGTCCATGGCGGAGAACAACGGCGCGGAGTCCACGCGGTACTGCGCCGGCTGCCACGATCCCATCGCGCTCTTCTCCGGCGCAAAGAACATCTACGACGAGGATCTCTCGTCGCCCGGGGCGGACGAAGGCGTCTCCTGCGCCGCCTGCCACTCCATCGTCCGGACCGACGTGAAGGGAAACGCGGCCTACGTCATCGAGCCGCCGCGGCGCTACCTCTTCGAGGAGAAGCACGGGGCCTTGGCCGGCTTCCTGTCGCGTTTCCTCATCCGCGCGTACCCGGAGAAGCACGTGGCCTCCTACGCCCGCGACCTCTACAAGACGCCCGAGTACTGTGCCGCGTGCCACAAGCAGTTCATCGACCAGACGATCAACAGCGTGGGCTGGGTCCAGCTCCAGAACCAGTACGACAACTGGCGGAAGAGCCACTGGTTCAAGCCCGAGGAGGGTCATCCCGACCGGGCCGATCCGACGAAGACCCTGAGCTGCCGCGAGTGCCACATGCGTCTCATGCCGTCCTCGGATCCGGCCGCCGGGGATGCCCAGGACTTCTACCGGACGCCGGACGACGGCCGGCATCGTCACCACGCCTTCATCGGGGCGAACCAGTGGCTGCCGATCCTCCACGGGCTTCCCGGAGCGGAGCACCACGTCCGTCTCACCGAGGAGTGGCTCCGGGGCGAGACCCGCATCCCGGAGATCCAGGGCCGCTGGGCCGAGGGGCCCTCCGTGCCCCTCGAACTCATTGCGCCGTCGCGCGTGACCGCGGGCGAACCCGTGACGATCCGCGCCGTCGTGTCGAGCAACAAGGTGGGGCACGACTTCCCGACGGGTCCTCTCGACATCATCCAGTCCTGGGTGGAGCTCCGGGTCCTCGATCCCTCCGGGCGCGAGATCTTCGCCTCCGGGAAGGTGACAGAGGAGAACTTCATCGACGAGGGGAGCTTCATCTTCAAGGCCGAGGGCGTGGACCGGGCCGGCAACCTCATCGACCGGCACAACCTCTGGGAGATGGTCGGGGCGCGCTTCCGCCGCTCGCTGTTCCCCGGCTTCTCCGACACCGCCGAGTGGAAGTTCACCTGCCCCTCGGTCACGGTCCGCGGCGCGAGGCAGCCCGCGGAACGCGAAGTCTCGTTCCAGGCGCCGGCCGAGCCGGGGATCGAGCTGCTCGTGAAGGCGCGCCTCCGCTACCGGAAGGTCGACCAGACCCTCATCAACTACATCGCACCCGGGAAGGGCCTCACGGCCCCCATCACGGACATCTCGGAGGCCGAGGCGAGGATACGCGTGGAACCGAAGGGCGAGTGACGTGACCCGGCGCCGGCGGCTCCTCCTCGTCTGGATGCTCGCGTCCGCCGCGATCCTCGGCACGGCGGCGTGGCTCGCCTACCGCCAGATCGTCCGGGAGGCGGCGCCAGTGATCCCGGGGGACCGGGCGGTGGAGGGTCTCACGGACGAGCTCCAGCGGCATCTCCCGGAGGACGCGCCCCGCGTCCCCTTCCGGGATGCCGCCGAGGACTCGGGTCTCCGCTTCACGTGTTTTCCCGCGACGCGGTCCCGCGTCCTCCCCGAGGACATGGGCGCGGGCGCCGCGCTCTTCGATGCGGACCAGGACGGCGATCTCGATCTCTTCGCGGTCGGGATGGAGCCCCTCGATGCGGGAAAGCGGCGGGGGGGCGCTCCGGCAGGCCACGGGTTCTTCCGGAACCGGGGCGACGGGACCTTCGAGGACGCGTCCGAGGTGGCCGGCGTCCGGACGCCGGTCCACGGGCTCGGGGTCGCGGCCGGCGACATGGACGGGGACGGGGATCTCGACGTCTACGTGACCTGCTACGGCAGGAACCAGCTCTTCCGGAACCGGGGCGACGGGACCTTCGAGGACGTGGCGGAGGCGGCGGGCGTCGCTGGCGGCAGCTTCTCCGCCGGCGCGGCCTTCGCGGACTTCGATCTCGACGGGGATCTCGATCTCTACGTGACCGGGTACGTGGCCTACAGCGACGACCCCGAACTCCGCGGCCGCACGTCGAGCCAGTACGGGCGCCAGATTCCGTTCTCCATCAACCCCTCGGCCTATTCCCCGGCGGGTAGCCGCCTCTTCGAGAATCTCGGCGACGGGACGTTCCGGGACGTGACGGAGGAACTCGGGGTCGGCAACGCGCGCGGGAAGGGGCTCGGCGTCGTCTTCACGGATCTGACGGGCGACGGACTTCCCGACATCTACGTGGCCAACGACGTGTCCGACAACGTCTACTACTGGAACCGCGGGAATCGGAAGTTCCGCGACATCTCCCACTGGTCCGGCACGGCGGACTACCGCGGCGCCATGGGACTCGGCGTGGGTGATTTCGACAGGGATCTCGATCTCGACATCTTCGTGACCCACTGGGTCGCCCAGGAGAACGCCCTCTACCGGAACATCACCGACGAGGCCGAGGGGGGGAAGCCCGGGGAGGGGATGGCGCCGGCGGCAGCGGGCGGAGATGACCTCGGCGGCGCGGCGCTCTACTCTGACGAGGCGGATCGGTATGGCCTCGGCGCCATCGCCCTCGACTACGTCGGGTGGGGGACGTCGTTCCTCGACTTCGACCTCGATGGTCGCCTCGACATCCTGGTCGTCAACGGCCATACGCTGGAGGTCGACGGCCGCGTGGAGGAGCTGGAGCCGCAGCGGATGCTTCTCTTCTGGAACGGGGGCGACCGGGGGTTCTTCGAGGTCGGTCCGGTGTCCGGGGACGTTTTCGCGCGGAAGATCCGGGGGCGCGGCGCCGCTTTCGGCGACGTGGACGGCGACGGCGATGAGGATGCCTATGTCGTGGTCCATGGCGGCCCGGGCCTCCTGCTCAGGAACGACCAGGCGACGGGTCGCCACTGGCTCACCGTGCGCCCCCGCGCCCGGAGCGGCAACCGCTTCGCCATCGGCGCGAAGGTCCTCGTCACGACGGAGGAGGGCACGGCCGTGCGCGTCATCGGCGCCCAGACGTCGTACCTCTCGACGAACACCTTCGACGCCCACTTCGGGCTCGGCGCGGCCGCCGCGGCGCGGCGGGTCGAGGTCATCTTCCCGGGCGGCGGCCGCCGCGTGCTCGAGAACGTGCCCGCGGATCGCGTGCTCATCGTGGAGGCGGAGGGCGGAGATGCGCCGCGATAGCGGCCGGCAGAACGCCGGACGCCTCGCCGCGGGCGTGCTCCTCCTGGCCGCCGCCTGCGGCCGGAAGGAACCCGAGGCCCCCGCGGCGCCGGCCACGCACCCCCTGCGCGCCTTCTGGGCAGCGCACGACGCCGCGAAGGACCACTACGCTGCCGGCCGCCTCGAGGAGGCCCTCGCGGGCTACGAGCGAGCCCTGTCGCAGAACCCCGATCACCCGGGCTCGCTGTACGCGGCGGCACACGTGGATCTGCTCCTCGGGCGCCACGAACCGGCCCTTCGGC
>CAYQRN010000048.1:0-23720 GCA_964419995.1 uncultured Planctomycetia bacterium | reverse complement strand
CGACGCTCTTCCGATCTGCCCCGGATCAGCCACCTCGAGGAGATCTCGGAGCCGCTGCTGTCGCGGAAGCTCGAGATCATGACCGGCGTCCGGAACCCGCGGCTCTACGCGCCTCCCCGGGAGTCCGGCGATCCCCGCGAGCCGGCGCGGGGCATCGACGCCTGGCGTTTTCCCGAGTGGTTCGTCGTGCAGGAAGAGCCCGGAACCGACGATCGCCGTCGCTCGCGGCGCATGGTCCATCGCCGGGCGCTGCAGGACGGAGGCCGCTTCGAGGGCCGCGACGTGGTGGCCACGCGCTTCGTGCGCGCCTGCACGCGGGGGCACGTGGACGACATCGACTGGTATCGCTACGTCCACGGGTCACCGGATGGCTGCCGGAGGCAGCTCTGGCTCGACGAGCTCGGTACGACCGGTGATCTCGCGGACCTCATGGTGCGCTGCGACTGCGGGAAGAAGCGCAGCCTCCGTGAGGCCACCGAGCTCGATCTCGCCGCGCTCGGAATGTGCCGGGGCGCGCGGCCCTGGCTCGGCCGGAGCAGCAGGGAGAGCTGCAACCAGCAGAGCCGCCTCCTGATCCGGACCGCCTCGAACGCCTGGTTTCCGCAGGTGGTGAGCATGCTCTCCCTCCCCGACCGGGCAAGCACCGTCGATATCGCCGTCGCCGAGCTGTGGGAGGATCTCCAGATCGTCGACGGGGCGCCGGATCTCGCGGTCCTCAAGAAGAAGCCACAGATCGCCGATCGGCTGACCGACTGGTCGGACGACGAGATCCTGCGAGCCGTCCATGCCCGGAAGGCCGGTGGCGGCGAAGACCGCCCGGCGAAGCAGGTCGAGCTCGACGCCATCGTCGCCGCGCCGGAGGGCTACGGCGAGGACATCCCCGTCGACCCGGACTTCCACGCTCGACGCCTCCCGGACGGGGCCTGGCGGCGGACGACCCGCAGCGCCGGCATCGCGGCCGTGATCCAGGTCCACCGCCTGCGCGAAGTTCTGGCCCTCGTCGGCTTCACACGGCTCGAGGCCGTCATGCCGGACATCAATGGCGAGTACGAGAGCGACGTCGAGCGTGCGTCCCTCGCCACGGAGCCAAGCTGGTACCCGGCGGTGGAGAATCGCGGCGAGGGAGCCTTCGTCGAACTCGATGCCGAGGCTGTCCGCCGCTGGGGCGGACGCCCGGAGGTCAGGATGAGACTCGAGGCCCTCGCGGCCGGCCACGCGCGATGGGCCGCGGATCGGAAGAGCCGACGCTGCTTCCCCGGGGGCCCTTACGTCCTGCTCCATACGCTCTCGCATCTCCTCATCCGGTCTCTGTCGATGCGCTGCGGCTACCCGGCAAGCTCGATCCGGGAGCGGATCTACGCGGATGAAGGCACGGGGCGCTTCGGACTTCTTCTCTATACGAGCAGTCCCGACGCCGAGGGCACGCTGGGCGGCCTTGTCCAGCAGGCCAGACACTTCGAGGACCACCTGGCGGAGGCCCTCCGCCAGGCCAGCCTCTGCTCGAACGACCCCATCTGCGCCCGGCACGCGCCGGGGAAGAGCATGGAACAGCGGTGGCTCCACGGGGCCGCATGCCATGGGTGTGCCCTCGTCGCCGAGACATCCTGCGAGATGCGCAACGACTACCTCGACCGCGCCCTGGTCGTCCCTGTGCCCGGCGTGCGGCATGCTGCGCTCTTCGAGGCCATGATGTGATCGACGCGCTGCTGGTCCTGCCTCCTCATTTGCGCGAGCGCCTCGCGTGCGCCCTCGAAACCGGTCTTCTGCAGGGCATGCCGCCGGCGTCGGCCCTCGTGTCGGTGCTCGGCCCCGTCGAGACTCCGGAACTCGTCGCTGGCGCCCTCGCCGATTTCCAGCGCCTCAGCGTCGGCGCGCCCGCTGCCGCGGCCTGGCTGCGAAGCCTCAACACCGTGCAGGGCTCCGCGCCACGCACCGATCTCGTCTGGTCCGGACCTGGAGTGTCCGGTGTCCACGCACGGGACACGGCGCGGGTCTATGACGAGCTTCTCGGATCGGCGGTTCGTTCCCTCTGGGTCAGCACGTACGTGTTCTTCGATGGTCCGAGGGCCTTCGAGGTCCTCGCCCGACGCATGGACGGGATGCCCGACCTCCAGGTGACCGTGTTGCTCAACCTCCAGCGCCAGCGGGGGGACACGACGGCCGCGGAGCACCTCGTGCGCCGGTTCGCCGACCGATTCTGGGGCGTCGAATGGCCGGGGTCGACCCGCCCGCGGATCTTCTACGACCCACGCGCGCTCGACGCGGAGCGTCCGGGCGGAGTTCTTCACGCCAAGGCCGTCGTCGCCGACGACGATACCGTCTTCGTCACCTCGGCGAACCTCACCGAGGCGGCCTTCGAACGGAACATCGAACTCGGCCTCCTCGTCCGGGACCGTGCCCTCGCCGGCAGCATCGTCGCCCATTTCCGCGGCCTCATCGACCGGGACCTGCTGCACGTGCTCCCGGCCCGGTAATCCGACCACTCCGATCCGCCATCTTCGACGCGCGAGGTGGCGGGGGCTCAGCCCACCCGTGTCAGGGTAGTTGCCGCCTGGGGCCTGGAACCGCGGGGCCCCTGCCCGACCGAAGGTCTGGTAGGGCGCGGTGCAGGTCCGCCATACGCGCGTAGGCCCCCCCTCTGGAACGGCCTCGGAGGCGAGGTGCCCGCCCAGCGACTTGCTGACACGCGCTCATAATGGCATCGCGGATACCCTTATGAGCGCACGATGGAAGGCCGTACTTGCCGTAGTGGTCTCATAAGGGCATGATTTATGCCGTTATGGAAGTTCGGCAGCAAGTCAAGCCAACCGACTTCTTCGCCCGCCACCCGGTGTTCCGCTACGACGAGTTCGTCGCGGCTCATGCGGGGCACGGGGGGCGGAGCCGGCAGACCACGACGTCGGTGCTGAAGCAGCATGTGGCCGCCGGCACGCTGCTGCACCTCCGGCGCGGCCTCTATGCGACCGTGCCGCGGAGAACAGACCCGCAGAGTCATCAGGTCGATCCCTACCTCGTGGCCACGAAGCTCGCGGACGACGCTGTGGTGGCCGGTCACGCGGCGCTCCAATTCCACGGGAAGGCCTACTCCTTGTGGAACCACTTCCACTACGTCACGCGGGCACGGCAGCGACGGTTCGCGTTCCGCGATCTCGACTTCGTCCCGGTGCAAGCGCCCGCAGCGCTCCGGAACCTTCCGGACCTGGGCGGCGGCGTCGCAGAGCATCGCCATGCGGGCGGCGTCGCCCGAGTCGCCACCTTGGAACGGACCCTGGTCGATGTCCTGGATGCACCGGCGCGGAGCGGCGGCTGGGAGGAAGTCTGGCGCTCCCTGGAGATGGTCGAGTACTTCGACCTCGACGCGGTGGTCGCCTACACCCGCGTGCTCGGATCGGCGCTGACCGCCGCGCGTGTCGGGTTCTTCCTCGAAACGCATCGCGAGCCGCTCATGGTGGCGCCCCACAACCTCGAGGCGCTCCGCGAGCTGGCGCCCGCGCAGCCGCGCTATCTCGATGCCCGGCGCGAGCGGGGCAAGCTCGTGGCGGGCTGGAACCTCGTCGTGCCCGAGCGCGTCCTCGCGCGATCCTGGATCGAGGTCCGCTGATGCTCAGCGACATCGACCTGCAACGCGAAGCGGCAGCGACCGGGTTCCGGATCGAGGCACTGGAGAAGGTCCTCCGCCTGCTGGAACTCCTGGAGGGAGTCCGCAGCCATCCGTTCCTGAAGCCGCGGGTGGTCCTCAAAGGCGGAACCGCGCTCAACCTCTTCGTCTTCGACGTGCCGCGCCTCTCGGTCGACATCGACCTCAACTACACGGGCGCGATCGACCGCGAGACCATGCTGGCCGAGCGACCGAAGATCGAGCTGGCGCTCCTGGCGGTCTGCGGGCGCCTCGGCGTCCGGATCAAGCGCGTCCCCACCGAGCACGCGGGCGGCAAGTGGCGGCTCTCGTACACGAGCGTCACGGGGCGTCCCGGCATGCTCGAGGTCGACGTGAACTTTCTGTTGCGGACCCCGCTCTGGCCGGCTGTGGCGACGGACTCCAGACGCATCGGCACGTTCGGCGTCACCCGGATTCCGCTGCTCGACGTCCACGAGCTCGCGGCCGGCAAGCTCGCCGCCCTGTTCGGACGTGCCGCGAGCCGGGACCTCTTCGACGTGCGCGCCTTGCTCGTCGCGACGCCATTCGATGTCGCACGACTTCGTTTCGGATTCGTGGTCTACGGTGGCATCAACCGGAGAGATTGGCGCACCGTGGCGCTCGACGACGTGCGGGCGGATCCCCGCGAGGTGGACCGGCAGCTCGTGCCGCTCCTTCGTGCCGGCGTGGCGCCTGCCCGCGAGCACCTCGTGCCGTGGACCGAACGTCTCGTCGCCGAGTGCCGCGATCACCTGTCGGCGCTGCTCCCCTTGCGCCCCGGGGAGATCGAGTTCCTCGACCGTCTCAACGATCGAGGCGAGATCGCGCCGGAACTGCTGACCACGGACGCGGAGATGCAGCAGCGTCTCCGAGACCATCCCGGCCTGCGCTGGAAGGCGCTCAATGTTCGGAAGCACCACGGCCTCGATGACGTGAGCGGCGAGCCCGAAGACGCCTGATCGCCTTGCGCTGTCCCCGCCCCCTGCTCGTGGCGAGCAGCGGATCCACGAGACGCGGCGCCTGGCTGAGGGTGACGGGCGACCCTTCGCGCGCCCGCGTCGATGCGAGGTGGCAGCGGCTCAGCCCGCCGACAGGTCGGCGCAGAGATCCGGGAGGGGGATCGCCTCGGTGTCTTCGGCGAGCGGGAACCGCTCGAGGCCCCCGTAGACGATGAGGCGTCGCTCAGGCCGGATCGTCTCGCAGCCATGGTGGAACCCCCGCTCGACCTTCGGCAGAAGCCCGCGTTTGACTTCGATGGCCCAGGGCCTTCGCCGGCCCGGGAGCCCGAGGATCAGATCGATCTCGGCGCCGACCGCTGTCCGGAAGAAATGGGCCTCCGTGCCGATCGGAGCGGCAGCAATCAGGGACTCGATCGCCAGACCTTCGAAACTCGCGCCCGCGACCGGGTGCGCCAGCAGGTTCTCCTGGTCGCCGATGCCGAGCAGCGCGTGCACGAGGCCGCTGTCGCGAACGTAGACCTTCGGTGACTTGACGAGGCGCTTTCCGACATTCCCGTGCCATGGAGGGAGGCGCCGCACGAGGAGCAGGTCGACAAGGAGATCGATGTACGACGCGACAGTCTTGCCGTCCACGGCGAGAGCGCGGGCCAGCGCCGCGGCATTGAGAAGACCGCCCTGCTGGTGCGAGAGCATCGTCCAGAGCCGCCGCAAGGTCTCCGCCGGGATGCGCGGCCCGATCTGCGGAATGTCGCGCTCGAGATACATGCGAATGAAATCCAGGCGCCACCGGAGACTCGCCCCGTCGGTCGCGGCCAGGAGACTCTCCGGGAAGCCGCCCCGCAGCCACAGCGCTTCCAGACGTCTGGCGCCCGCTTCGCCGGCATCGAGGGGTGCCAGCTCGAGGAAGCGAATGCGTCCCGCCAGCGACTCGCTCGACTGCCGCAGCAGGTCGATGGACGCCGATCCGAGGACGAGGAAGCGGCCCTTGCCGAGCCCGCGCCGCCTTGCGGCATCGATGAGCCCCCGGAGGCTCCTGAAGAGCTCGGGCGTGCGGTGGATCTCATCGAGGATGACGAGCTTGTCCGCGTGGTGCGCCAGGTAGGGTTCGGGTTCGGATAGCTTCGCCCGGTCGGCGTCGGACTCGAGATCGAGGTAGATCGAGGGTCGAGATCTGGCCACCTCGAGCGCCAGAGTGGTCTTGCCCGCCTGGCGCGGTCCAAGGAGCGCTACGGCCGGCGATTCGGCGAGGGCGGAAGTCAGCGCGGGAAGCAGGCGACGGGCAATCATCCTTGCAATTATGGAGCACGAGTCCATGAATGCAAGGATGGCGGACGCGCGAACGACGCGATCGGGATTCCATCGCCATCCACACGCGCTCGTATAGAGCGATGACGTGGCCCCTGCGTCGCCTCAGGAGGATACGAGCATGCGACCCATCGACGGCAGGGGGGATGGCCGGTTCCGTGCCGGCCCGTGGCAGAGACTGGTCATTGCGAGTGTCGCTCTGGCGGCAGCCGTGGCATTCGAGGGAGTTTCGACCGGACAGGTCGCACCCTTCGAAGCCGTGAAGGACGCGTTCCAACCGAGAACGGTGCAGCGTGAGGGTGGCCTGCCGCCGTGGGCCTTCCCCACGCTCGACGAATTCCGGAAGCGCTACGACCGTCACGACCGGGATGCGAAGCCCGTGCGGGTGCTCGAGGCTTCGGCCTGCGTGATCACGAGCGACGGCCCTGAAACGCGGGTCGGCTTGCGTCTCGTCGGTTCCATCCGAGGCGCTGGCCGGAAATGGACGATCGATCCGGTCCTGACCCTGATTCGTCGGCCGGGTGCCACGCGAAACCCCCTCCACCGCCGCATGAGGTGGACCATCACGGCGGGCTCCTGGGATTCGGGCCGCGTCAACCTCAGGGCCGAGTACGGCAGGACGCGAGTCGAACTCACGGGAGCCAGGATCACGCAGGCGCCGGCGGTCCCGATCGGCTGCTGGGTCGACTGGATCTACGCCGAGACCCTCCTCGCTCACGGGCTCGACTCGGCGCCGGATCCGAAGCTGCCTGTCGGGCAATGTTCAAGGGACCCGGCACCGGCGCAGGTCGCCATGCGGATCGCGGATCGCGCGGAATTCCGCGGAGACCTCGGCCGGTTCCTGCGAATGCGATTCAGGATCGTCGGCGATCTCTTCGATCGGGAGGCCTGGTCGAGCACCGACGACGTCGTGAGGTCGCCGCGCCTCGATTCGATCACCGAGGCGCCCGTGGACGTCGCGCGCCTTCTCGCGGGAATCGTCCTTCGGTTCGAGACCGAGGAAACCCCCTGTCCGCGCCCGAACCCCTGGCGGCTCGGCCGCGCCATCGCGTGTTCGGAGATCGCCGGGACGATGACCGCGCGCCTTCGGACGCTCGTCGAGGACCCATCGCTCGACGAGTGGAACCGGCTTCGGGCGCTCGTCACCCTCGCTTCCGTGTTGTCCTACGACCGCTCGAGACCGCCTCTCGGCGAACATGACGCGCGCACGCGGACTGACGAGGATGTGGCCGGGGAACTGCGCAAGCTGCGACTCCCGCGGATCGGGGAGTACTGGCTCGAGGCCGAGTAGCGCAGCGGGACGGCACGCGGCCCACGACGACCCCGCCGCCGGATCGCGGCGCGCGCCCCGGGGGGCCGACGCTCGGAGCAGGCCGAGGCGAGGGCCCCCTCGTTCAGGGTCCGTCGGGGAGGATGCCGAGCTCGTCGAATCCGACGAGGGTCGGATCGGCGCCTGCGATCTCGATCCGGAGGCTCGCAGCGGCGGCTCCGGCCGTGGGCGCAAGCCGGAACCGAACGACCTCGCGCGGGCCGGCGCGAAGATCGAACCGCCCGACCTCCCTGCCGTCCTGGGCCACGACGAGGGTCCCCGGCCCGGCCGATCGCAGGCCGAGCCACGCCGTGGCTCCGCGGCCCGGGATCGGCGGAAGGTGGACCCGCGCCGTGGCGCCCTTCGGAGCCCGGAAGGGCACGTAGTCGTTGGGCGCCGCCCAGTCGTCGGGCGGGAGGGCCGGCGCCGCGGGATCGAGGAAATCCACTCCGGCAACGCGGCCCTCGGCCACGGCGAAATACGGATCGTGGAGTTCCGTAAGCCGCGCTTCCCCGGCGCTCCCCGCAGCGTCGCGAAGGAGATCCGGGAGCAGCCGCAGTCCCTCGGCGATGACCCCGGCCACGCGCCCGGCCTCCGCACGCACGGAGGAGTCCTTCGCGTCGCCGAGGATCCGGACCGCCTCGGCCGCCGCCGGCGTCCGGAAGGTCTCGAGGACCCGCAGAGCGTACTGGCACTTGAGCGCATGCCGTAGCATCCGTGGCGCGACGTCGCGCAGATGCCGGGGGACCGCGGCTTCCCGCCGGCCGGCGAGGGCGCCGAGGATCTCGATCATCGCCTCGTCCCGCGGGATGTCCTCCCCGAGGAATCCCACCGCGATGGCGATGGCCGGACGCCACCCGGTCCGGAGCAGCGCGGCCGCGGCCCGCGCCCGTTCGAAGGGCGGCCCACCGCCCTCCACCATGGCGAGAAGGCCGCCGATCGCGGCCGGCACCGGACGCTGATAGAGAAGATCGAGAGCCTGATGCCGGGCCTCGGGGTCGGTGGCCGCGAGGGCCGCCTCGAAGGGCCAGGGCTCCCCGTCACCGAGCGTGCGCGCAAGGGCAAGAGCCGCCCAGGGCCGCTCATCCGGCGTCCCCATGCCGAAGCGCTCCCGGAGGACGGCGGGATCCCCGCGCAATCCCGTCGCCGCGAGCTGCCGCAGGGCCGCGACCCGCACGGCAGCGTCCGGGGAGCCGAGGGCCGCCCGCGGATCAGAAAGGGCGAGGAGCGCGGCGGACGGCGCCGCACCTCCGGCCCGCTCCGCCAGGAGTCGCCAGCGCTCCGCCCGGCGCGCGAGTGCTCCGGCGAAGCGGCCCATGACCTCCCGCAGGAGTCCTGGCTCCTCTCCCGCGAGGTTCCGCCGTTCGCCGGGATCCTCGACGAGATCGTAGAGCTCGAAGACGCCGCTCACGCGACGCGCGATGACCTTGTGACGCCGCTCGACCAGAGCGCCCGGCGGATCGGACCAGGGGCGGCGCGACTGGAGCCGCGCATCCACGAGAATGCCTCCCCGGCCCGCGAGGGCGGCGATGTCTCCGAACAGCGCCGGCACGAGGGAGATGCCGTCGAGGGCGTCATTCCTCGGGGCGCCCGCCAGCGCCGCAACGGTGGGCCAGAGGTCCACCGTGCCGACGGGCTCCTCCACGACGCCGGGCCCGATGCCGGGCCCGCAGATGACGAGGGGCACATGGATGCCGCCCTGGTAGGTCGTGCTGCCGTGGGCGTGGGCGCCGTGCTCGCCGAACTCCTCCCCGTGATCCGAGGTGACGAGGATGTAGGCCTCCGGCCCGAGCCCGCTCGCGAGCCGCCCGAGCGCGTCGTCCGCCGCGCGGATCTCGCCGTCGTAGCGATCGATCGTCGACTCGCCGAAGGCGAATCGAGGGTCCGGAGCGTAGGGCTGGTGAGGCTCCATCATGTGGAGCCAGAGAAAGACCGGCTCGGCGGCGTGCTCCGCCCGGAAGGCGAGGGCTCGCTCCACGATCTCAGCCCCCGAAAGGTGGCTCTGCACGCAGAGATCGTGGGCCGCCTCGAAGTCCGCAAGGCCGCCGCGCTCGCCGGCGCCGTAGATGACGTGGTGGCCGAAGATCGTGGCCGTGCGCAGGCCGTGGCGGCGCAGCGCGGCGGGAAGGAGCTCCGGGGGCCCGGCGGCGTCACCGAGGAGGAAGCGATCCGGATACCAGCCCGTGACCAGGGTGACGGCGCTCCCGAAGGTATCGGGCACCTGGGTGTGCATGCGCGTGAACCGCACGCCCCGCGACGCGAGGGCATCGAGGTTCGGGGTCGTGGGGCGCCTGTATCCGAAGCAGGAGACATGGTCCGGCCGGAGAGCGTCGATGCCCACGAGGGCGATCGTGAGGGGCTTCGCAAGCGTGCTTCGCGCCGGCGCGAGCAGGGCGCGCCCCCGGGCATCCGCCTCCGCATCCCGCCGGAGATCGGCTTCCGCGCCGGCTGGATCGGCCGGCGCCGCCGGCATGGCCATGGACGCCGGCAGGAGCGGAAGCAGGAGGCGCAGCGGGCGCGAGAGAAGCACGGCGCGCTCGGAGACGAGGAACCGCCATGCGGGATCGCGCGCCACCCCGGCGGTGGCCGCGAGCCCGAGGGGCAGGACGCCGAGAGCCAGAAGGACGTGCAGCCGCGTCGCGGGACGGCGCCGCCCCACCGCCAGGAGTCCCGCAGCGCCGGCGAGGCACGATGTCGTCGCAAGGGCCAGGAGGCCATGGAACGCCGGATAGAGACGCGGGAGGATCCACGCGTCGGCTAGGAACATGGGCAGGGCGGAGGCGGCGAGGAGTGCGGCGCCCGCCCGGGGAGAGGCGGCAAGACGCCGGAGAAGCGGCGCCGCCGCCCGCGGTCCGACGAACCCGAGGGCCGCCGCGATGAAGGGTCCCGCTCCGGCCAGCGGAAGCTCGCGGGCACGGGGCCCCGAGAGGAGATTCCGGGCCGACACGAAGAGAAGGATCGCAACGCCCGCGCCGGCGAGCCCGGACGCTCCGAGAGCGCCCTTCGTGGCACGACCGGCGAGGGCGGCGAGGCGCGAGAACGCGGCGAAAGCCGGAAGGAGAAGGAGGGCGCCCGTCGCGGCGAAACCGGCGGCGGTCGCCGCGAGGTGGATGAGACCGGAGAAGGAGAGCGCGCGGAGCTCCGGCGCGCCGGGCCCGAGGAGCAGTTCGAAGGCTGCGACCAGCAGCCCGGCGGCGGGGGCGGCAACGAGGAACGCGGGCGCGGCCGACCGGCGTACCCCGGGCGCGGCCGCGCCGGAGGTGTTCACGGCCGCTCCGCCGGAACGATGGCCACGCCTCCGTGGAGGGTCGCGTGGTGGCCGGAACCCGAGGCGTCCGGAGTCAGGTTCATCCGCACGTCGTCGCAGTGGAGGAGGAGCGCGGTGTCGGCATCCGGCGCGAATCGGAGAGCAGGCTCGAAGGCGTCGGCATACCGGCAGGTCCGCGAGAGGCGGATCTCGTCGATGCGGCCCCGGAAGAACGAGGTGGGGTTGCCGAGGACGTCCGTGTCGGCGCCGATGTAGAAGGGCCGGCGCCCGGCCTTGACCGATCCCACGACTCGCGCCGAGGCCACGCGGCGCCCTCCGATCCAGAGCGCGATGATGCTGCCGTCGAAGGTGCCGGCCACATGGACCCAGCGGCCCACCGTGAGGGCCGACGGTCGCGCCACGGCGCCGGCCCAGCGCCCGTCGGCGGTGAAGAGTTCGAAGGCCGGCCGGACCATGCCCTCCTCGGCAAGGGAAAGGCCGAACGCCTCGTGCTCGAGCCGCGAGATGAGCGCGCGCGTGCCCGTAAGGTCCTCCGCCCTCATCCAGCCCTCGAGCGTCAGCGGCCCGGCGAGATCGAGAGCGTCCGAATCGGGCAGCGAGAGGTGGCCGTCGCGGCCATCGAAGTCGAAGGCGAAGTCGGCGGCGCTGCCGGCCTCCGCCACGTCGCCGGGCCCGATCGCGGCAACGAGCGGCACCTCGACGACCCGCCGGACCTCCTGAGCGCCGCCGGCGGCGAGAACGTAGGTGGCCGTCGCCTCGAAGCGGGGCGCGAGGACGAGCGTTCCCCGCGCGATGTCCGTCACGCCGGGGCGCGCGGGGCGCACGGTGAAACGAACACGGGCCGTGCCGTTCGGCTCGAGCACCACGTCGCCGCCACCGGACTCCGCGCCGTCGCACGTCCACGCCGGGTCCGGAGCGAGGAAACGAACGCGCGCGGGCAGCTTCCGGGCGAGGGGGTTGCGCAGCGTGATGGTCACGGACGGATCCCGGGGGAATCCCGGGGATTCGGCGGCGGCCCACGGGAGCATCTGGAGCCGGTGCGCCTCCGCGTTCTCCGCGGCGGTGACGTGGTCGGCCGGGAGCACGGCGCCCACGCGGAACACGGCCACCGAATGGCCATCGGGCCGCGCCGTGACCAGGTTCCAGTGGTTCAGGTCGCCGGCGTTCTCGAGGGTGCCCGTCTCGGCGCCCGTCACGGCCAGCCGGTGGTACTCGATCCCGTCGCGGACGCCGTCGAACTGGTAGGAGTGGAGGTGCCCCGAGAACACGGCCGCCACCCTGCCCGAGGCCCGGAGGATCTCGTGCACGGGTTCCCAGACGCGACCGCGGTATTCCCACCGCGGGTGGTGGAGGAAGACGAAGACCTTCCGATCGCCGGAGGTCTCGAGGTCGCGGCGGAGCCAGGCGAGCTGCGCCTCGGACATGGTCTGATCCACAGGCGGGTCGGACCAGGATAGATGCTCGTCGGCGTTCAGGACGACGATGTGCAGGAAGCCGCAGTCGAAGGAGTAGACGAGCGGGCCGAAGTGCTCGAGGTAGAGCCGCTCGTTCGTTCTGTCGCCCGGCTTCCCGTGCTCGGGGTAGACGTCGTGGTTGCCGGCTACGGGGTACCAGGGCGCCCGGAGAGCCGAGAGGATCTGCCGGTAGTCGCCGGCCTGTCGCGTCCATTCGGCGGGCGGGTTCATGCCGAGGATCATGTCCCCGATGGTCATGACGAAATCGGGATCGATGCGGTTGATCTCGTCGATGGCGCGCCGGAGCACGGCGCGATCGGCCGGACTGTCCGTCGCCGCATCGGCGAGGATCGCGAAGCGTATGGCGGGCCGCGGATCCGGCGCGTGGAGCGGACGGCCGCCCGGGGGCGGCGCGGAGACGGGGCGCGACTCCTGCCCCGCGAGAGGCGCGACCGCGAGGAGCACGGCGAGGGCAGTGACCGGAGTACGCATGGGGGGTCCGGCAGGGCCACGAATGGCTCTACGGTATGCGGATGCCCCTCAGGGGGAACTGCCGGTTCGTGAAGATGTAGATGTAGGGATGAGGAGCGTCCCCGGCGCGGGCCGTGACCCGCAGGGTCGCGCGCTCGGGAATCTCGATGCGGAGTTCCGTGATCTCGCCGCGGCGGGTGCCCGCGGCGCGGTCGCCCGCGGGCAGGATGTGCATGGGATCCGCGTCGGTCTTCACGCCCACGAAGCGGATCATGTGATAGCGGTTCTCGCCGCGGCGCCCGCCGATGCCCATGACCTCCTCCACGGCGCGGACGTCGATGACGACCTTGCCCTCCTCGTTCGTCCGGAACTCCCCCTCGGCCCAGCGGCGCTGCCCGAAGGCCGCATCCGCCACCGTCGAGTCGAAGGGAGGCCGGACGCCCTGGCGGATCGCATTCTCGTCGATAAGGATCTTCTCGAGATGCCAGAGCTTGGGGGCGTAGGGGTGATAGAGCTCGGTGCCGGAGGACGCGCAGCCGCCAAGCGGACCAAGCCCGACGAGGACGAGTAGCAGGAGAGCACGCCGCATCCTTTGCTCGCTCCGAAGTTCCAGGGGCCGCGGACTTCGACGTTCCGGCGCACGGGGGCTTGCGAAGCCTATCAAGGCGGGCCCTGAAGCCCCTGCCGAGCGCCGCGCCGGGGTCACCGCGAGTTGCTCCGGCTGGCCTTCAGGGGCGCGAAGTTGCCTTAAAGACTTATCTGCAAATGTCCTAGCGCGATATCTGGCGCTGCGGAGATTTCTGCGATTCCATCGGCAAACAACACCTCAGGATAGATGCGGCGCCTCTCCGGGACCGCAAGGTTCGCCCCACCGGGGTCGGAGGGGTCCGCGTCGAGGTCGTCGCCCCCTTCACCCGAAGAGCCATGCCTCCCGAAACCCGCGCGATCACGGTCCTCGGCCGAGGCGGCGACACCGTCTACTCGGGTCCAGCGACCGGGCTCCCGGAGGCTGGGCAAGCCCTGGCGGCAGCCGTCGCCGCGGACCCGGACTGGTCGAGGATCGCCGGCGAACTCCGGCTCTTCCGAGTGGACATGAACCTCGTGCCCGAGATCGAGTGGTTCGCCAGAGACACCGTCCTCATCCCCGAACTCGCACGGGCGCTCCGGGAAGCCCTTCGGCAACTCGAGGCGCCATCGCGGGATGGAACCGTGCGCTTCCTCGCGGCGCTCCATCGCTTCATGGCCGGTCTCAACTGCTGCGACGCCGGCGCCTACCTCGCGACGGTCTCCGGCGACCGCCTCTCCCGCATCCATCGGAACCTCGGCCTCGTTCTCCAATGCTGAACATCGCCCTCCGACACCTCGATCTAGCGGAGCGCTCCCCCGCCGCGCAGCATCGCCGCCAACAGGGACTTGGCCCGGGCCAGCACGCGGCTGGCCTTGCTGCGGTTGCCGGGCGTGGACGAACCGAAGAGATCGGCCGCGATCTCCGAGTAGCCGAGGTTGTCGCGGAAGCGCAGCTCGATGGCGCGGCGCTCCGCCCGCGGGAGCGCCGCAACGCAGGCCTCGACCCGGCGTGCGTCTTCGATGTCCTCGGCGAGGTCCGGCTCGCGCCGGGCACGCTCCCGCGCAAGGAGCGACGCGTCATCGCCCCCGGTCCGATCGAGCTCGTCCTGCACCCGGCGCCAGAAGGCCCGCGACGCCACGGTGGCCGTGAACGCCTCGATGTTCCTGAGCTTGGCGAGCTTGTCGGGGTCCTTCGACGCAAAGAGCGCCCGGAGGAGGTCCAGCACGACGTCCTGGGCCACGTCCTCGGCGCGCCCCCTGCGCGAGAGGAACGGGAAGCGCCGCCCGCAGCGGGCGACCACCCAGCGGGACACGAGCAGGCAGAGCTCTGCTCGCGCCCTGGCGTCGCCGGCCAGCAGCCGGTCCACAAGCTCCTTCGGGCACTCGAACGACGTCGTATCCCGGACCAACGGTGCGCTCACCTCCTTGACGGATCGGAAGACGGCCGGGCGTCTCTAGATACTGACGGGCCGTGCCCGAGTCAAACCAACACGCTTTTCAGAGAAGGACGGCCCGCCGCCGGGGGGTGGCGGGACGCCCGGGGGGACGTTCTCTCCGGGGCTTTCGCTTGCAGTCGGGGCCGTTTCCTGGGGGACGGGAATGAACGCACCCGAAGATCTCGATCGTCTGCTTTCGCGCTATCTGGATGGCGACCTCGACGGGAGCGAACGGACAGCCCTCGAGGCGCGGCTCGGGAGCGATGCGGCGGCGCGCGAGCGCCTCGCGGAGCTCCTCCGGGTCCACGCCGTCCTCGGACGCCTGCATACCGGCGCCGCCTCACGGCGGAAGCTCGTGACGGGCGCGGTGCGTTCGCGCGGCCGCCGGATCGCCGGTGCCGCTGCGTTCGCCTGCGTCGCCATCGCGATCGCCGGATTTGTACGCCTGACGGGTGACAGCTCGGGTCGAAGGCTTGGGGGAAGAGGCCAGGGTGCCGGCGGTCCCGATGGGACCGCCGGCTTCCACCTCTCCGCGCACGTCGCGGATCTGATCACTGAACTGCGCGCCGCCGGACACGCCGGCGGCGCTGAAGCCGTGGACCGCGACGCGCTCCGCCGGCTCGCCCGCCACGCCGGACCTGCGCTCCGCGCGAGGCTCACTCCCGAGCAGCGAACGCTCCTCGCCATCTGGGGGGCCGCCCGGGGCATGGATACCCCATCGCCTTCCGCCGACGAGGCGGACGATCTCATCACGGCGCTTCTGCTCATCTGGAGTTCCTCCGAGGGAAGTGCGTCCGACCGCCGCCTCGTCCTCCTTTCCCTCGCGAGCGCGGTCCCCGACCGGGCCGCGATGATCATCCGCGATCTCCTCCGCGTCGAACGCGACATCGCCGTCATCGAATCCGCCTGGCGCATTCTCGTGGGCGAGGGTCTCCTCACGACGTCCGACATCATCGCCGCGGCGGACACCGCGGCGGTCGCCGGCCAGTGGGGGATCTTCGAGGTCCAGATCGGCGCGCTCTTCCGCCGTGACGACCCCGCAGCCTCGGCCTTCCTCGAGGAGCTGTGGGCTCACCGCCGCTTCGCGCTCGGCGGCGCCGCTCTCGGCTTCCTCGCCACCGAGCGGCTCAAGCGCTCGGCGGCCGCCCTCCCCGAGCTCGAGGAGGTGGCGACGCTGCATCCCGACGCCCTCGCACGGGTCTCGGTCCTCGCGACCCTCCTCAAGCAGGGCGAGGCGCGCTTCGTCGATGCCCTCGCGGCGGAGGCCGGCTCTGCCGAGACGCGCGTGCGCTTCCTCGTGGCCACCCATCTCCGGCGTTACGGGGCGTCGGCCCACGTCCCCGCGCTCCTCCGTCTCATCGCCGATCCCGACGAACACGTCCGGCAGCGCGCCGCCTCGGCCCTCGAGCAGATCCGCAGCGGCAGCGTGCCGTCGGATTCCCGCGCGAACCGCTAGCCGGGACGCGGGACCGCACTCCCGGCGGTGACGCCGGGATCCTCCGGCGCCTCCGGGCGTTCCGGGCGCGCCCTTCTCCGAAGCTCCCTTCTCGCAGGAGATCCACGATGAAGTCCATCCTCCGCGCCCACGGTCCGTACCTGCTCGTCCTCCCGATCCTGCTGGCTGCCGCGCCCCTCCTCGCCATCACCTGGACCCACGATCCCGGCGCCACCGCCGGCGACGACTTCAACGTCCAGATCACGGGCTCTCCGACCTGGCCCGTCACGATCCGCTTCTACATCGACAACGAGCTCGTCCAGACCACCCGCGTCTCGTCCTCGGACGCCAGGGCGACCTACACCGTCCCCACGGGCACCGAGGGCTCCACCCTCACGGTCACCGTCACCAACGGCACCGACTCCGATTCCTGGGACTGCACGATCAACTAGTCCCGCCCCTCCCGTCGCCGGTCGCGCATCCCCGCGCCCGGCTACGGGGCCCCTCTCCGATCACCGCGGATATCGGCGATCACGGTCTTCCGGTTCGCACGCAAGCGTCAGACGCGACGGCGAACTGTACCCACGCCTCCACGACTGCCGGATGGCCTCACGCCGGATCCGTACATCGCTACGGCGGCGCCGGAACGCCCGGCCTCGTGACTCAGGCGAGCTCGATGTGACCCCGCCAGCCGCGGTGGGGATCGAAGGCAAGGGTGGCGGAGCGGGGCAGGGAGAAGAGGGAGCGGAAGGGGGGGTGGTCGGAGAGGACGCGGATGTCGGCGGGCGCACCCGTGAAGAGGGTCGGGCGGGGATCGGCGAGGGCCGCCCGGAGGAGAGGGATCCGGGATTCATCGAAGCCCATGAGACGCGCGGCGACGAGGTCCACGGGCACGGGATCGAAGCCGGCAACCAGAACGCCCGCGGGCTTCGAGCGGACATGGAGGGGACCGTCCCCCTCCCCCGCCACGATGCCGTCCACGAGCGCGAAGTAGCCCCGCCGGGGCTCGGCGGCCGGAAGGCCGTCCGAGCCGGCGAAGAGGACGATGCGGTTCAGGTCGTGGACCATGCGCCAGCAGGTGTCGTTCCCGTACCAGGAGCCCTCGGTCACGCCATCCTTCGGCTTCACGATCCGCTCCGTGCGCCGGAGGACCTGGGCGACCCCGTAGAGGAAGCGCTTCAGCGCGGTCGATCCGCCCCGGTCGCACCGGTCGATGATGCGGCGGAGCCACCGCTTGCGCAGGCTCCGGTGGGGATACTCATCACCCCCGTCCTCGGCCGACCCCTCCCGGTGGTGCGCGAGCCAGTCCTTGTGGCCGTTGATGCCCACGCAGTTCTTGAGGGCGCAGGTGATTCCGGCCTTCCCATGGGGCTTCATCTTCGGGATGTTCACGAAGACGTCCGCCGAGAGGACGCTCCCCGAGACGAGATAGCGGTTGTGCTCCTCGTTGTGGGCACGCGGCATGGTGACGGGATCGTAGTTCGTCACGCGGAAGAGGCGGTGCTGCGCCGCGAGGGGCGTGAGCGCCGATCGCCGGCCGAGATCCACTTCGACGTAGCCGCGGGGATCGCCGGGCAGGGACTCCCGGCGATGGACCATGCCCCCCGGAAGGACGACGGCGCGCTCGCGCCGGAAGTCGGCAAGGGTGATCCGGACGCCGCCCGCACGGGCCGCGAGCCAGTCCACGACCTCGGCCAGGCCCGTGGCCGCCGTCACGGCGGCGAAGTCGCACTCCTGGACGGGCGCATCGCCCACGACGATCTCGCCGGAGCCCCCGAGGGCGATGAGGACGTAGTCGAGGAGAGCGCGAACCACGGACCCGTGGGTGACGAGCGCGCGGATGTGGGGCTCGGCGCCGTTCCAGTGGCGGACGAGGTTCGGCTTCAGGACGACGCGCTGCCCCGGCGAGATGATGTCGCCGAGCGGATTCCACTCCGGCGTGCCCGCGCGCACCGCGTCGAGGCCGAGGAGGCGAAGCGTCTCCCGCACGCCCGCGTAGGCGGCGTTGCGCTCCCCCGAGAGGACACCCGGGAACGGGGACTCCGGCCAGGTCTCCGACGGATGGAACGGCGGGCGCTCCGGATACCCGGTGAGCCCCGTGGTGATCCCCACGATCCGCGGATCAGGACGCGGCATGGGATCCGGATCCGGTGCGCGCCTGCCGGAGGAGCTCGACCGGCACATCCGTGCTCGTGAACCGCAGCTTGCCGGCGCCGGTGCGCTCGATGGACTCGACGTAGGCGCAGGTGACCGGAATCCCGTCGCCGAGGACCCGACGGATCTCCTCGAGGTAGCGCGTCTCCTCCTCCCGGCGCCAGCCCGGCGCGCGGACGATCCGCAGGTCGAGGGACAGGTCGCGGTTCTGGTGGACGTGGAACGCCCGCACGCCCTCGAACTCCTTGAAGAGGTGCGGGAAGAACTCGCCGGGGAGCCACGTCCCGCGGGCCGTCGTGATGAGATCGTGCACGCGCCCCCCCGTGAGCCGGAGGAGCGGAAGGCCCCGCCCGCAGGGACAGGGTCCCGGAAGGAGCGCGCCGAGATCGCCGATGCGGTAGCGGATGAACGGGAACACGCGGTTGCTGAGGCAGGTGACGAGGATCTCGCCGCTCGCGCCCGGCGCCGCGGGGCGGTCGCCGGCGACGATCTCGACGATGACGTGCTCGAGGTTCACGTGGAGCCCGTCGTGCCGGTCGCACTCGGCGCCGATGCAGCCCACTTCGCGGGAGCCGTAGCGGTCGAAGACCGGGGCGCCGAAGGCCTCCGAGATGAGGGCGCGCTGGAAATCGTGGAGCGTCTCGGCCGACGACACGACGGAGCCCGGGCGCAGGTTCCGGATCCCCGCCGATCGAAGGAAGGACGCGAAGAGCACGAGGAGCGACGCGTAGCCCTCGACGAGCTTCGGGCGGAACCGGATGAGCCGCTCCGCCCACGCGGCCATCGCGGCCTCGGAGAGATCGAAGCCCGGCACGACGAGGACGTTCCGGAGGCGGTTCCGGCGGGCCTCACGCCGGCGCGCCGCGTCATCCGCATGGAACGCGGTCCCCCAGATCATGGCGTGGGGGTCTCCCATGCGGAACCCGGCCATGTCGTAGGCCCTGAGCGAGACCGCCGAAGAGACGCACCAGTACGCATCGTCCCAGTAGTACTGCGTGGGCTCTCCCGTGGTCCCCCCCGTGGCGCTGCGCGTGAGCTTCGCGCGATCCGCGCCCGCGACGAGGATCCGCTCCCGCTCCGAGCGCAGCTCCTCCTTCTCGAGGATGGGCAGGCGCGGAAGATCCGCGAGGCTCCGGAGGCTCTCCGGCGCGACTCCGGCCCTCTCGAGCCGCTCGCGGTGGAAGGGGCTCGACCGCGCCGCCACGGCGACCAGCGACCGGAGGGACTGCGCCGCGCGGGCCTCGACGTCCGCCCGCGGCCGCCACTGGGAGGCCCGCAGATCCCGGAACCCCCGCCGGACGACGGGCCAGGTCCGCCGCATGAGCAGCGGCAGGATGGCGTTGCGGACGAGGGGCGGCCAGATCACGATCGGTCGAACTCCTCCGTTCCCTCCCCTCCGTCCGACGTTTCGGCCGGCATGGAGAGGAACTGAAGGAGGATGTCGCCCCGGCCGTCCCGCTGGAGGAGGCGGAGGCACTGCTGCTTGAGAAGGAGGAGCACGGCGAGGAAGCAGCCCACGACGTCGGCCCGCGTCCGCCGGCCTTCGAGGAGGTCCTGGAATCGCACGGCCCCCGCCTCCCGCGTCTTCGCGATGATCCGCTCGGCGTAGATGCGGACGGGGATATCGCTCACGACGATACGGCGCTCGCGGAAGGCCGACTCGTCGATCTCGCTCATGATCTTCGTGAAGGCCTCGAGCAGATCGTAGACCGAGAGATCCTCGATGGGCGCCGCGCTCGACTCGTCCTCCGCCGGCGCCTCGGGGGGCCGCTCTGCGACGGGCCGCGGCAGGCGGCGGGAGGCGGCATCCCTGAGACCGAGGAGCTCCTCGGAGAGCTCCTTCATGCGCCGGTACTCGAGGAGCTTCTCCACGAGCTCATGCCCCGGATCCAGCTCCTCGGCGATGTTGACCTCCTCCGCGGGAAGGAGGAGGCGCGCCTTGATGGACATGAGCGTCGCCGCGAGGACGACGAATTCGCCCGCGTCGTCGAGATCGAGGACGCGGAGCGTCTTCATGTGCTCGAGGTACTGATCGAGGATCCGGGCGATGGGGATGCGGCGGATGTCCACCTCCTCCCGCCGAATGAGGTGGACGAGGAGGTCCATGGGACCGAAGAACTCGTCGAGCTTCACGCGGTATTCCATGACCTACCTCCGGAGGAGATCGTACGCCCCGTCGATGGCGCCGCGGATGACGTCCCCGATGGCGCCCTGCGCCCGCGCCGCCTCCGCGGGGTACTTCCAGGTGACGAAGATCAGCGCGGCGACGCCCGCGAGCGAGAGGAGGATCCCGGGCCTGATGAAGAGCGCGCGAAGCGGCGGCGGGAGCAGCGGCGCCACGATGCGGGCTCCGTCGAAGGGCGGGAAGGGGATGAGGTTCAGGACGCCGAGGATCCCGGAGATGAGCGCGCCGAAGGAGAGGATGTGGTAGAGGCGGCTGCCGGCGCGGTTCCAGTCCTCGATGACCCCGGCGTGGAGGAGGCCGGCGATGGCGGCGACCACGAGGGCGCCGAGGACGAAGTTGGCGAGTGGCCCCGCGAGGCTCACGGCGGCGAGACGCCAGGCGCCGAGCCGCGCGTCCACGAGGACGGGTTTCGCCCCCCCGAAGGGGAAGCCGAAGGCCCACCACGTCGCCACGGGCATGGCGATCGTGAGCACCGGGTCGATATGGCGGAAGAGATTGAGGGAAGCGCGCCGGCGCACCTCGGGGCGCCGATCTCCGAGCCGCCACGCGACGGCCGCGTGAGCCCCCTCGTGGACCGCCGCGTTGACGAGGACGAGCAGGATGACGCCCCCGAGGAACACGACATCGACGGACGACGCAAGGAAGAGGCCCACGGCGGCTCCCGGATCCCGGCCGGAGGGAATCCCCGGGACTTTTACCACCGCAACAGGATGGGCGCAAAACGCCCTTCCGCCCCAACGGATCCGCTTGCCGCGTCCGACGCGCGTCCGTAGAATCGGCTCGCTTGCGGCTGTGAGGCTTCATGATCGCCGATCTCGCCAGGAACGTGCTCGAAGCCGAGGCCGCCGCCATCCGGAACCTGATCCCCCTTCTCGGGCCGGGCTTCGACTCAGCCGTCGATCGCATCCTTCACTGCCGGGGGCGGGTCGTCGTGTCCGGCGTCGGCAAGACGGGGTTCACGGCCCGGAAGTTCTCGGCCACCCTCGCGAGCACCGGCACTCCGTCCATCTTCGTGCACCCCACGGAGGCGCTCCATGGCGACATCGGTCGGGTGTCCGAGGGCGATCTCGCCGTGCTCATGAGCGCGAGCGGCGAGACCGACGAGGTCCTCGCGCTCATCGACCCGCTCCGCCGCATCGGCACGCCCATCCTCGCCATGACCGGCGGCATGGAGTCGCGGCTGGCCACGCTCTCCGATCTCGTCCTCGACACGGGCCGCCCCGGCGAAGCCTGTCCCCTCGGGCTCGCGCCCACGAGCAGCAACATCGCCATGCTGGCCCTCGGCGACGCCCTCGCCATGGTCGTCCTCGACCGCCGCGGCTTCTGCCGGGAGGACTATGCCCGATACCACCCCGCCGGCGCCCTCGGGCGGAAGTTCCTCCGGGTGGGCGATGTCATGCGCCAGGGCGACGAACATACCGTCGTGCCCGGGGATCTTGCCGTGCGTGACGTCGTCATCCGCATGAACTCGACCCGCGGCCGGCCCGGCGCCGCCTCGGTCGTCGACGGCTCGGGCCGCCTCGCCGGGTTCTTCACCGACGGCGACCTCTCGCGCCACCTCGAGCGCGGCGTGACCTTCCTCGAGAGCCCCGTGAGCACCCTCATGACGAGGGATCCGAAGACCATCACGCCCGATCGGCTCGCCTCGGAGGCCCTGAGCCTGCTCCGCCATCACCGGATCGACCAGGTTCCGGTCGTGGACGCGGACGGACGCCCCGTCGGCCTCGTGGACGTTCAGGATCTCCTCGACGCGCGGGTGCTCTGATGGGCGGAGGGCTCCCGGACCTCTCGTCGATCCGCCTGTTCGTCCTCGACGTGGACGGGGTGCTCACCGACGGTACGCTCTGGGTGGCGGACGACGGCGCCACGATGAAGCGGTTCTCGATCCGCGACGGGGCCGGGCTCCGACTCCTCACGGACATGGGCTTCCGCGTCGCCGTCATCTCGGGGCACCTCTCCGGCGCCACGACGTCGCGCTTCCGGACCCTCGGGATCGAGGACGTGGAGACCGGCGTCGCGGACAAGGGGGCGGCCTTCGAGGCGCTCAAGGTCCGGCGCGGCGTCACGGACGCGGAGTGCGCCGCCATGGGAGACGATCTCATGGATCTGCCCATGCTCCGGCGCGTCCGCTTCGCGGCCACGGTGAGCGATGCCCACGAGGAGGTCCTGCGGGTCGCCCACTACGTCGCCCGGTCGGCGCCGGGACGCGGCGCCGTGCGGGAGGTCGCGGAGCTTCTCCTCCGGGGCCGCGGGCTCTGGGAGCGGGCCCTCGAGCGCTTCGCATGAGGCGGCTCGCCATCGTGGCCGCGATCGTCGTTCCGATCGTGGCGGCCCTCCTCCTCATCGAGACACCCGCCGAACGGGATGCCTCGGACGGGGAGCGCAGCGGTCTCAGGTCCGACCGCCGCGTCGTTTCGAAGGGACCCATCGACCTCACCGAGGCCCTCGCCGAGGATTTCTTCAACGAGGACCGCAGCGAGACCGAGATCGACGGCGAGACCGTCGTCTGGCCCCGCTCCCTCCTCTTCGTGCACCGCCTCGAACCCGGCGGGGAGGATCGGTATCTCCTCACCGAACCCGTCCTCGTGCTCAATCGGACGCCCCGGACGCGGGAGGATCTCGCAGCCCTCGCCAGCGTCGATTCCACGGAGCCGCCCGCCGCCATCCGCGTGCGCATGGAGGAGCTGGCGACCCGCCATCTCAGCCTGCGAGCGGCTTCGGCGGAGCTTCTCGGCGGGGATCTCACCGACGCCCGGACGATCTTCTTCCGCCACTCCGTGCGAGGCTTCCTGCCGCCGTCGCGCGACGATGAAGCTCCCGCCGGCATCGAGGCCGAGGACCTGCGCATCGAAAGAAACGGCGGCCGCTTCACGCGGTTCACCACGGTGGGGCCGACCACGGTCCGACGGGGTGAACAGGAGCTTTCCGGCCGGGGGGTCGCCGCCGATCTCGACGCCGGGACATTTCGCATCGCGTCCGCCGTGAGCCTCCGCGTCCCCCCTTCGGGGGACGGTCCGGGGGAGCCCACGACCATCCAGGGCGGCGGCCCCCTCGATCTCGTCAGGACGGGCGCCGCCGTCGCGGAGAGTCGCCTCGGAGGTCTCTCGCTCCGCGACGCCGTGGTGACGATCCGGGGCGGCGTCACGGTGAAGCGGGCGGGCTTCACGGCCACGGGGCGGAGCCTCGAGGCCCGCTTCGACGCCCGGGGACGGATCATCTCGCTGCTCCTCACGGGCGAGGCGTCGGTGGATCTCCCGGAGGCCGCCGTGGCCGCGGACCGCATCGCCTTCGCCTCGAGGGACGACGGATCGGAGGAGATCGTCCTCGAGGAGGGCCATCGTCGCATCCTGTTTCGCGGGATGGCCGGCCGACTTCCCCTTGGCGGCGCGGAGAGCGACGACCTCCTTCTCACCGCCGAGGGTCCGGTGAGCCTCGCCATGGCCCCCGGCGCCGGGCCGGCCCGGCGCCGCGTCGCCGGGCAGACGGGGAGATCGGAAGAGCACACGTCGGAACTCCCGACCCGTGACTGAAGCTCGGGTG
>CAYQRN010000047.1:0-24113 GCA_964419995.1 uncultured Planctomycetia bacterium | reverse complement strand
CGCTGATCACGGGCGTGGCCATGTCGCTCTGGACGAGCAGGCCCATCGTCACGCCCCGCGGGGAGGAATCGGTCCTCCAGGTCTTCTCGCTCCGGCACGGCGAGGAGGCCGTCTTCCGCATCGTCCGCCGCTGACGCCTCCGGTCACCCGAAACGTCGCTCCGACTGCCGCGCCCCTCGCCGGGACGCGGCCCTCCGCCCGCGCGGACGTCGGCCGCGCCGGGGGTCCCTTTTCGGCCCCGGTCCGGCATCGTAGGATGCCGCCCCGACCGGGTAGGTAGCTCAGTTGGTAGAGCAACGGACTGAAAATCCGTGTGTCCCCAGTTCGACTCTGGGCCTGCCCATCTCCTCCGCGGCCGCCCCGCTCCGACGACGCTGCCCCCGACTCACTGCGTCTCGATCCGAAGTTCCGTGAGCCTGAACGTCCCCGGCGCCCGGTGTCGCAGGACGACTTCGAAGTTCTCGACCCGGAGCGGCAGGACGACCTCGAAGGAGAAGCTCCCTCCCGCCCGCTCGAAGCACCCGAGGTCCGTCCGGACCCATGTTCTCCGTCCGGCGTCCGATGTGAGATGCACCGCGACCGCCCCGGCGGGATCCGCGTCCCCCACGAGCCCGACGCGGTGGCGTCCCGCGCCGAGCCGGACGTAGGGACCGTACGAGATCAGGTCGTCCGCGATCCCGAGCCCCCCGCGAAGGGCGGGGTCCGACACGATGGCGTCCCCGCGGCGAAGTCCCTCGTGCGCCACGGCGAGGGCCGCGGCAGGGAAGCGCGTGATCGGGATCTCCGCGAGTCCCGGAACGTCGTCTCCGTCGAAGTCCTGGGCCGCGGGGAAAGGAAACCACGCCGCAAGGCGCTCGATCTCGCCAAGGCCGAAGTTGAGCTCCGGGACCTGGAACCGCCGACCAGGCCCCATCACGCCGAGCGAATAGCCCGAGCGGAACGTCGCGGCCTCGCGACAGGAGATGCCGAGGCGAACGATGTTGTAGAGCATGAGCCCCACGTTGAAGACGTGGACATGGCCGCCGACGACGTTCGGCTTCGGCGGCGGCCAGATGAGGCAGAACGACCCGCCGGGCCGCAGGAGATCGAAGAACCGCCGGAGGAAGGACGCCGTGTCCTGCACATGCTCGACCATGTGGGAACTGAACACGGCATCGAACTTCCGGCCGAAGTCGTGCGACATGAAGTCGCCGCGGACATAGGAGCAGGAATCGCCGGATGCGGGCACGGACTCCGGCGGCAGGATGTCGATCCCGGTGATGCGGACGCCCGCGGCGCGGAAGATCGGCCATGCGGTGCCCGCGCCGCACCCGACATCGAGAACCTCAGCGGGACGGAAGCGGTCGACGAAGCGCGCCGTGATCTCGTCCCGGCCGGGGATGTACAGGCCCGCGCCGGTTCCGTCGTCCACGGAGCCTCCCTCGGAGTTTCCAGTGCCGGCCGGACCCTCCGCCGGTCCCGGCATTCTGACACGGCCGTCCCTGGCACGGCAACGACCGGCAGCGCGGCTCAACCGGCGCCGGGGGGCCCCGTGTCATCGAGGCGATGGGTGGCAGGATCGTAGTGGCCGGAGAGCTCGTCGACGACGGTCCCCGTCCAGAGCCGGACGCCGGAGAACCAGGCGGCCCGGCCGATCATGTGCGCGGCCACGGGCGCAGTCACGCAGAGGAAGACGACGACGAGAGCGGACGACGCCGTGACGGCGGCATCGCTGAAATGGACCGCGACCGCCACGAACATCGTCGCGACGCCCAGCGTCCCCGCCTTGGTCGCAGCCTGCATCCGCGTGTAGAGGTCGGGCAGCCGGAGGATCCCGACGGCCGCCAGGACCATCGCGAGAGAGCCGAAGACGAGGAGGAAACCCGCCAGCCAGTCTCTCATGGCTTCTCTCTCCGTTCGATGTAGAACGCGAACGCGACGGTGCCGAGGAACGACACGAGCGAAAGGACGATGGCGACGCGGAGGTAGAGAGGCTCGCCGGCGGACACGGAGTGGGCCGCGGCGATTCCCGCGGCCAGGACCGTCAGGAGATCGAGCGCCACGACCCGGTCCGCCAGGGTGGGTCCCCTGAGAAGCCGCACGAACACGAGCAGCATGGCCCCGGCCATGATCCCCATGGACACCCGGGCCGCCACCGCCGGAACGCCGCCCGTCATGGGACGATCCCCCGGAGCCGCCGGAGCAGTCCGTTGCGGATCTCCTTCCTCACGGCGTCCGGCGTCTCCACGAACATGGCGTGCACGTAGACGGTCTTCCGGTCCGGAGACACGTCGAGGACGAGGGTCCCGGGCGTGAGACCGATCAGGCTCGAGAGCAGCGTCACGCCCGCGTCGCCGAGATCGTCGACGGGAACCGCGACGATTCCCGGCCGGGCCCGGTGCCGCGACGTCACGATGTCATGAGCCACGCGGGCGCTCGCCCGGAGCACCTCGATGGCGAACCAGCCGAGGAAGATCAGCACGCGCGGCACCGTTCGGAAGTAGGCCGACGGGGCGAGAAGCGGCGCGACGGCAGCCAGTCCGGCGTACCCGAGGACGAATCCGAGCAGCAGGTTCGCCGCCGCGAGGTGCCCCGTGAGGAACATCCACACGATGGCGAGGAGCACGTTCCAGAGGAAGAGTCTCATCGCCGCCCTCCGAGCACGCCGCGGATGTAGACGTCCCGGTCGAGGAGATTCCGGCCCGCCTCGAGACCGAGCTCGAGGAGCGGCCCGGCCAGCACGCCCATGGCGATGGTGAGAAGCCCGAGGAGCACCGCCGGCGCGACGAGAGCGGGCGACGGACGTCCCGCCTCCGGCGCCCCGCCCGCAATGCCCTCCGGCAAAGCCTTCCAGAAGGCTTCGTTCCAGATCTTGGTCATGGAGACGAGAGTCAGGAGCCCCACGGCGAGGGCCACCGCCACGGCGGCGCCCTCTCCCATCCCGAGCCCGGCCTGCACGAGCCAGAGCTTGGCGAAGAAGCCCCCGAGCGGCGGCACGCCCGCCAGGGAAAGCGCCGCAACGAGGAAGAGGACCGCCAGCCCGGGCCGGCGCGCGAGAAGCCCGCCGAGCCCCGCGAGTTCCGCCGTACCGCCTTCCCGCTCGATGAGGCCGCCGATGAGGAAGAGCGCGGACTTCACGACGCCGTGATGGACCATGAAGATGAGGGCGCCGGCGAAGCCGATGGCGCCTCCCACGGCGATGCCGAGGAGCATGTAGCCGACCTGGCTCACGCTGTGGAACGCGAGGATGCGGCGTACGTTTCCGGCCGCCACGGCGCCGAGAACGCCGGCGATCATCGTGAGCGCGGCGACCCAGAGAAGCACCGGGCGCACGGGGCTTCCGGCCTCGAAGGCGAGCAGCGTGCAGGCACGAAGGATCGCAAAGACGCCCACCTTCGTCAGGATTCCGGCGAAGAGCGCCGAGACTCCCGGCGGCGGCGTGTGGTAGGACGCCGGCAGCCAGAAGAAGAGGGGGAACGCGGCGGCCTTGATCCCGAAGGCCACGAGAAGGAGCGCGACGAGCGCCTGCGCGAGGCCCGGCTGCACGGAGTCGCCAAGGCGCAAGGAAAGATCAGCGAGATTGAGCGTGCCGAGCTTCCCGAAGACGAGGCCCGCCGCCGTGAGGAACAGAGCCGACGCGACGAGATTGAGGGTCACGTACTTGATCGCCCCCTCCATCTCGGCCCGGGAGCCGCCGAGGGTCATGAGGACGAAGGAGGCGATGAGCAGGACCTCGAACCACACGTAGAGGTTGAAGAGATCGCCGGCGAGGAACGTACCCGAGACGCCCGCGAGAAGGACCTGCGCGATGGCGTGGTGCCCGAGAGCCGATCGCCGGTCGTCCACGGACGCGAGCGCGTGGACCGCCGCACAGAGGCTCACGATGCCCGCGAGGAGCACGAGCATCGCGGCGGCGAGGTCCGCGACGAGGACGATGCCGAAGGGGGCCGGCCATCCCCCCACCTCCACCGTGACGACCCGCCCTCCCCGCGTGGCCCCGGTGAGGGCCACGGCCGCCGCGGTGACCACCACGGGGCTTACGAGGCCGGTCCAGCGCTGGAGGCGCGCGCGGGGTCCGGCGAGGATGCAGAAAACGGCGCCGGCGAGCGGAGCGAGAAGCGGGGCAAGGAGAACTGTCATGTGTCGGTCGACCGCAGCTCGTCGAGATCGTCAGCGCCCGTGGTCTTGTGGACGCGGTGCACGAGGACGAGGGTGAACGCCAGGACGCCGAGTCCGATGACGATGGCCGTGAGGACCAGCGCCTGGGGAACCGGATCGGCCACGGCGCCCTCCGGCCGGGCTGCTCCCTCCCGGATGATGGGCGCGCGGTCGCGGGTCACATGCCCCGACGTGAAGACGAGGAGATTGACGGCGTGACCGAGAAGCGCGATGCCGATGACGAGCTTCACGATACTCCGCCGGCGCATCATGTAGAGCGCCGCCGCGAAGACGACGCCGGCGGTGATGGCGAGAAGCAGTCCCATGTCACTCCTCGAGCAGCGCGAGCACGATCATGAGGGACATCCCGAACACGAGGAGGGCGACGCCGAGATCGAAGATCACGGGTGTTCCGATGCCGAGTTCCAGAACGCCGCCGGGGGCGATGTCGCCCCAGAGCCCTTTCTGGAACGGATGCCCGGCCACGAGGGCGGGAAGTCCGGATAGCAGAGCGATGAGCAGGCCGAGCCCCGTGAGGTTGCGGGGTTCGACGCGCAGGACTTTCCGGGCCTCCGCCGGGCCGGATGCGATGGCCACGAGCACGATCCCCGTGGCCGCCACGAGGCCCGCCACGAAGCCGCCGCCCGGTTCGTCATGGCCCCGCAGGAAGAGGAAGACGGCGAAGAGCAGGAGGATCGGCAGGAGGAATCGCGCCGTCGTCCGCAGGATGAGAGAGTTCAACGGCGATCCTCCCTTGCCCCCGGCGGGATCCGGAGGAGCGCGACGACGCCGAGGGCCGCCACGGCGAGGACCGTGATCTCGCCGAGGGTGTCGAGGGCGCGGAAGTCCACGAGGATGACGTTCACGATGTTCCGGCCGTGCCCGCCGGGAACGGCGTTGCCGGCGTAGAACTCCGAGGCTCCTGAGGGAATCGCGGAAGCCTGCACGGCAAGGATGAGCAGGGTCATGAGAAGACCCGCCGCTCCGCAGAGGGTCACGTCGAAGAGCCGCGCCCTCGTCGTGGAAAGGGATGCGAAGGCCGGCAGCCGGTGGAACACGAGAACGAAGAGGATGACCGTGAAGGTCTCGACGACAAACTGCGTGAGGGCGAGATCCGGCGCCCCGAAGAGGAAGAAGCAGAGCGCCACGCCATAGCCCACGACGCCCATCGCGGCGATGGCGGCGAGACGCGACCGCGTGATCGTCGCGAAGACCGCAGCGATCACGATGACGGCGGCCAGGATGCCCTCGTGGATCCGGACATCGCGAGGCGCGGGAAGTCCGGGCAGCGAATCCCCCCGGAGCGCCACACCCGCGAGGAGGAGGGCCGTGACGAGGGTCCACGCGAGGTAGGTCCTCAGGGATCCCGACTGGAAGATCACCGTGATCCGCTTCGCGGCCCCGGGCAGCCCGCGTGTCGCCCGGTCGAAGGCGGCGCCGGGGCCGGCACGCAGGAGCGGGCCCGCCCGATCGAGGAACGCCGCGAGGCGATGCCGGCTCGCGAAGGCGAAGGCTCCGATCCCGAGGCTCAGGAGACCGAGGAGGAACGGGGCGTTGACGCCGTGCCAGTGCCCGAGGTCCGCGGCGCCGGTCCCGGGAATCACGGCCTCGCAGGCCGGGGACACGAGGCGGAGGCCCGTCAGGCCCGGGAACAGGCCGGCGAGGAGCCCGAGCGACCCGAGCAGCAGAGGTCCGGCCCAGAGATCCGGCGGAGTCTCGTGCGCCGGGAGAGAGGCGCATCCCGGCATCCGCCCGGCAAACGGCGCGATCCCGGCGCGGATGGCAACGACGATGAAGAGGGCGCCGGAGAGAACTGCGGCCGCGGAGGTGGCGGCGCCGCCGAGGACGCCGTCGAGAACGCCTTCCTTGGCGATGAAACCGAAGAACGGAGGGAGACCCGCCATGGAGAGGGCGGCCAGCAGGGCACCCGCCGCCGTCATCGGAAGGGCCGCGCGAAGGCCCCGCAGCCGCTCCGGATCCCTGACCCCGGTCTCGTGGTCGACGATGCCCGCCACGAGGAACATCGCACCCTTGTAGAGGGCGTGGGCCACGAGAAGGACGAGGGCCGCGCGAACCGCGGACGGGGTGCCGATTCCGAGCAGCATGACGAGCATGCCGAGGGCGCCCACGGTGGAGTACGCGAGGAGGCTCTTCCAGGTCCGCTCGCGCAGCGCCAGGACGCCTCCGGTCACCATCGTCACGGCACCCACGGTCGTCACGAGGCTCTCGAAGGCGGGGAGCCCGCCGAGGACGGGCAGGAGGCGCGCCAGGAGATAGATGCCGGCCTTCACCATGGTCGCGGCGTGCAGATACGCGCTCGCGGGCGCCGGCGCCTCCATGGCCCCGGGTAGCCAGAAGTGGAAGGGCACCTGGGCGGACTTCGTGAAGACGCCGGCGAGAATGAGGAGGAGGGCCGGCGTGCCGAGGGCGTGGCTCCGCACGCGGTCGCCCCGGGCCAGGAGATCCGTGATCTCGAAGCTTCCGCCCGCAAGACCGAGGAGGACGAATCCCGCGAGGAGCGCGAGCCCGCCGCCGCCGGTCACGAGCAGGGCGCGGAGGGCCGCCGCGCGGGCCTCCGGCCGCTCATGATCGTGCCCGATGAGCAGCCACGACGCGACGCTCGTGATCTCCCAGAACACGAAGAGCAGGATGAGCCCGTCCGCGAGCACGAGGCCAAGCATGGCGCCCATGAACATGAAGAGCGCGGCGAAGAAGCGGCGGGCGCGGACCGCATCTCCGAGGTAGCGCCCCGCGAAGAGCACGACAGGCGATCCCACGAGCGTGATGAGGAAGGCGAAGAGAAGGGAGAGTCCGTCCATGCGGAGGGACGCGCGAATCCCGAGCGCCGGCACCCAGGCGAGGCCGGAGAGACGCGGCGGGGCTCCCCCCGACGAGAAGAGTTCCGCCCCGAAGGCGAGGGCGAGGCCCGCCGGCACGAGCGCGAGAAGACGGGGGCCGGATCGGGGCGCCCGCCGGAGCAGGAGGGGCGCGAAGGCGGCGACGACGAAGGGGATGAGGATGGCAGCGACCATGGCATCCGCGGAGCGACACGGGCCGCCGTCCCCGCGGCCGGCGGTGCCTTCCGGGCCCCGGCGCTGCCGTCAGGACGCGGGCGGCCGCCGCCCTCCCTGTTCCTCCCAAGATGGCGTTGCCGGCCCGGGGGCGCCGGCCGTCATCCGGGACCGCCCCGCGCCTTTGGCGCCGCGAGGAAGAGTGCAGCGAATAGCTCCCGGCTTCAAGCCGGAACCGGCCCTCCGGCGCCTTCCGGCGGGCCGCCCACCGTCGCGAGAAACGCCGACCGATCCGCCGCGATCTGACGGATGAGCTCAGCCTCCGAGGCGAAGCGGCGCTCGCCGCGGAGCCGCCGGATGAAGGAGACGAGGAGGTCCTCGCCGTAGAGGTCGCCCTGGAAATCGAGAAGGTGCACTTCGACGAATTCGGCCTCGTCCCGGACAGCCCAGGCGTCGGCCGCGGAATCCGGGAGGTCCGGGCCCGTGCGGAACGTCGGGCGGAGGCCGATGTTCACGAGGGCGAGGCGGCGCCCGCCGGGGAAGGAGGCCTCCGCTCCGTAGACTCCGCGAGGCGGCCGCACCTCGTGATGGAGGTTCAGGTTCGCCGTGGGGAAACCGAGGCCCCGGCCCCGGCCATCCCCCCGGACGACGGTGCCGAGGACGGAGACAGGACGCCCCAGCATGGCGGCGGCGCGCTCGATCTCCCCGTCCAGGATGGCCCGTCGGATCTCCGTGCTCGAGATCTTCCCGCCGGACAGGCGCACTTCTCCGGCGACGCGGGCTTCGAACCCCCACCGGAGTCCCGCGGCTTCGAGAAGCCGCCGATCGCCCTCCCCGCCCCGGCCGAACCTCCCGTCGTGCCCGAGGAGGACGACCTCGGCTCCGGCCGCATCCACGAAGATGCGCTTCACGAAGTCCATGGCCGTTGTGTTCCGGAGCGTCTCGTCGAAGTCGAGGACGAGGACGTGGTCGATCCCGAGCTCGCGGAACAGCAGGAGACGGTGGGCGAGCGACGTGATGAGCTTCGGCCGGCGCGCCTCGAGGACCGCCTTCGGATGCTCCGCGAACGTCACGATGACGGCCTCGCCGCTCCGTTCGCGGGCGAGCCTCTGGGCCTCGAGGAGCACGTGACGGTGCCCGAGATGGACGCCGTCGAACACGCCGAGCGTGACGACCGCATGGCGGGGTCGCCGCCGCGCCAGCAGGGCGGCGTCGCGGTGGATCTCCACCTCTAGCCCGGATGATTCACGAGTGCCAGGCCACCAGAGCGGTCTTCTCCGGCCGGGACTTCGTCAGGGCTCGACGCCGACTCACTCCGCAGAGTCGACTCCTCGCCCTTCGTCGTCGCGGCCCGGAGAATCCTCGCTGAGGCAGCGAAACGCGCGATTCCTGCCGCCAGGGCCGGAATCGCGCGCGTTTCGAGTGCCGCGGCTCGTCTTCGTGAATCATCCGGGCTAACCCCGCGAAGGTGCCGCCGCGTGGCGCGCCTCGAGCTCCCGGAGCCGGCGTCGGGCCGCCGCCCGGTCGCCCGGCCGCATCTTCGTGATGAAGAGCTGTCCGTCGAGGTGATCGATCTCGTGCTGGAGAACCCGCGCGTAGAGGTCGTCCGCCTCCTCGTGGAACTCGACGCCGTCGGCACCGAGCGCCCGGACGACGACCTTCCGGTACCGCAGGACCTCGCCCCAGATGCCGGGGAAGGAGAGGCAGCCCTCCTCGCCCCATTCCCTGCCGCCGCCGAACGAGACGATCTCGGGGTTGATGAAGACCCGGCAGGCGTCGGTCTCCCGGTCGCGGGCGGCGAGGAGAACCCGCGCGGACCAGCCCACCTGCGGCGCCGCGAGGCCGATGCCTCGCTCGAGGCGCATGAGGGGCATCATGCGCTCCACCATGGCCCTCACCTCGTCATCGACGACGGCAACGGGCGACGCAGGCCTCTGGAGGACCGGATCGGGGTAGTAGACGATGCGCACTTCGCACTCCGGAAGCTACGGAAATGGAGCTTAGCACAGGCGGGACCTGCCGTTCCACGGGATTGCAAACCCTCCGCCCGCAAGGCCTTCCCGGCGTTGCGGAGCCGGCGCCGGGCTGATAGCATTCCCGCCCCCTGCGGGCCGGCGGTCCGCGGGCCGGCCCGAGGTACCATCTCTGGACATCACGAAGCACATCGAGCGCGCCGAGCAGGAGCTCAGGAAGCGCAACTGGGACTTCGCGATCACCCTCTACGCCCAGATCCTCGCCATCGACCCCGACTGCGGCGAGGCCAGGGCGGGGCTTCGCCGGGCCGAGATCCGCAAGTTCGAGAAGCGCTACCCCTCGGGGCTTTCCCGCGGCATGCGCAATCTGCCCTGGCTCACGCTCATCCCCGTCGTGCGCGCCTTCGGCGCCCACGGAGCCGTCATCCGCTTCTGCGAGAACGCCCTCCGCAACGACCCGCGCCACGTGGGGCTCAACCTCGCACTTGGCCGATCGCTCCTGGCCCGCGGCCTCCGCCGGAGCGCAGAGGCCGCCTTCACGACCGTCACGGAGTTCCAGCCCGACGACGTCGACGCGCTCCGGACCCTCGGACGCCTCCACTGGGACGCCCGGGCCTTCGACCGCTCCCTCGAGTGCTGGGAGAAGATCCTCAAGATCAGCCCCCGGGACCAGGAGGCGGGCCGGATGCGCAAGAACCTGGCCGCCGAAGGCGCCATCCGCACCGGCGGCTTCGAGACGGCCCGCTCGGCGCGGGATCTCGCCCGGAGCCAGGATCAGCTCGACGAGATCGAGCGGTCCCAGAAACTCGTGCAGGACCGAACCGATTCCGACCGGGCCGTGACCGCGGCCCGGGAGGCCGCGGCCGCCGCACCCTCCGACCCGAAGGTCCTTGCGCGGCTCGGCCACGCCCTCGCCCAGAAGCGCGAGTACGACGAGGCCATCGAGATCTTCGAGAAGGTCCGCGACCTCTGCCCCGACGATTTCGACGCGGCGGCCCGCGTGGGCGACATGAGGATCCTGCGCTTCGAGACGGCCATCGAGGAGGCCGGACGCGCCGCGGCCGGCGGCGAGGAAGGCGCCGGCGACCGTCTCAACCGCCTCCGCCGGGAGAAGGCTTCCTTCGAAATCGAGGAATTCCGCCGGCGCGTCCGCGCGCACCCCACGGACCTCGGCCTCCGCTTCCAGCTCGGCCGCATCCTCGCGGCGGATGGACGGACCGACGAGGCCATCGAACAGTTCCAGATGACCGTGAAGGACCCGAAGCGGAAGGTCGACTCCCAGGCCTTCCTCGGAGATGCCTTCACGCGCAAGGGTCTCTTCGACCTCGCCGTGCGCCAGTACACCCAGGCCCTCGAAGGCATCGCGGCGGGGTCGGACCGCTCCAAGGCCCTCGTCTACGCCCTGGCGAACACCTACGAACAGATGGGCGACCGCGCCGCGGCGCTCAGGGAGTTCACCCGGATCTTCGAGGTGGACATCGGATACCGTGACGTCAAGGAGAAGATCGAGGCGCTGACCGGCGCTTCGTGACATCAGAGCGAGCCATGCCACACACCAAGTCAGCGAAGAAGCGTATGCGACAGACCGCCGAGCGCCGGACCCGCAACCGGAGCCAGCGATCGGACATGAAGACGTGGATTCGGAAGGTCGGTGAGGCCGTCGCCGCCGGCGGCGCCGGCGCCGCGGAGACCCTGTCGAAGGCCATCCAGAAGATCGACAAGGCCGCGAAGAACCGGGTCATCCACCCGAACGCCGCGGCCCGCTACAAGAGCGCCCTCGCCCGCTCCGTGAACGCCGCCCCGAAGGCGTAGACGGGGGCCCGGCGCTCAGGGTTTCTGCGCCGTCAGCTCCTCGCGGACGCGGCGCTTGAGCTCGGGGGGCCAGATGGAGGCATCGAGGAGCGCCCGGCGCAGGATCCGCGTCTCGGCGATCCGCGCCTTCTTCTCTCTCAGGATCTGGGCGATCTTCGGTTGGGCTTCGAGGAACGTGAGAGTCCTCTCCGTCCGGCGGTCCTCGAGCTTCACGATGACGAAGCCGCGCCGGAACCGGATCGGATCGCTCACGTCCCCGGACTTCGCGCTGAACGCGAATTCCGTGATGAAGTCGGGATAGGGGTTCACGCGCTCGATCCAGCCGAGCTCGCCTCCCTTCTCCGGGTTGTACTCGCGGCTGTGGCGCTCCGCGAGGACAGCGAAGTCCGCCTTCGTCCGGCGGAGTTTCATGACGATCTCGTCGGCCTGCGCGCGGGCCGTCTCGAAATCTCCCTCCTCCGCGAAGATGGCCATGGCCCGCACGAGAGCCGAATCCTTCTCCGTGAACTCCGTGTCGCGGTTCTGCCGGTAGTACTCCTCGATCTCACGCGGGCTCGGCGTGTTGTCGTAGCGCGGCCGCAGGTCGAGGGAGAGGGGGCCGGCGTTCCCGGCCTCCACGGCCAGGTAGGTCCGGCGGACGAGCGCCTGGTCGATGACGTCCTCGTATTCCTCGAGCGTGAGGCCCCGCTCCGCGAGATAGCCCCGGAACTCCTCCTCGCCGCCCCAGGCCTCCTTCTGATCCTCGATGACGGACCGGACCTGCCTCGACTTGACCTCGAGGTTGGCCTTCTGCGACGCCTGGTCGATGGCCTTCTCCATGAGGATCTGCAGGAGTCCGCTCTCATACATGAGGCGGCGGACCCTCGGATCGTCCGGCAGCGCCCGGCCCTTCTCGGCGATGCGGGCCCACACCTCGCTCTTTGCGATGACGTCCCGGTTGATGATGGCCGCGATGCCCTCCTCCAGAGGATCCTCCTGGCCCCGGAGGAGCGGAGCGAGGACCAGCACGATGGCGGAGGCGAAGGTGCGCGGTGTCGGCATGGCGGTCCCCTCAGGTGACTCGGCTCGCCCCCGATCCTGTCAGGTCGGCCGGTCCGGAACCAGTGGCCATACGCGGATCCGCCTCCCGGACGAACATCGCCTCGAGGAGGCGGAGAAGCTCCCGCGGCGACCGGAACGGCTTCGGCGTGGCGAGAAGCAGGAACCGCCCCTGCACCTCCCGAACGGGGACATCCCGGCCCGTGACGAGCCGGCGGAGCCTTCCGGGATGGCGCGAGCGGAGCGCCACGCCCTCGCCGGGCATGAGGTCGAGGCGCTCGACGCCGTTCCGCTCGAGAAGCGCCCGGATGCGGCTCACAGAGATGAAGTCCGCCACCTCCGCCGGCGGCCGGCCGAATCGGTCCGTCATCTCACCGAGGACGGCCTCGAACTCCCCCTCCCGGAGGCATCGCCCGAGCTTCCGGTACATCTCGATGCGCTGGCGCCGGTCCGGGATGTAGGACTCGGGGAGGAACGCCGTGAAGTCGATGTTGATCTCGACCTCCTCGGGCACGATCACGGGCTCGTTCCGGAGGCGCTTCACGGCGGCGTCGAGGAGCCGGCAGTAGAGCTCATAGCCCACGGCGGCGATGTGTCCGTGCTGCTCCGCCCCAAGGATGTTGCCCGCACCACGGATCTCGAGGTCCCGGAGCGCGATCCGGAACCCCGCTCCGAGATCCGAAAGCTCCTCGAGGGATCGGAGCCTCTTCTCGGCGTCGTCCGAGAGGGGAAGGGCGGGGTCGATGAGAAGGAGTGCAAAGGCCACGTCGTGCCAGCGGCCCACCCGACCCCGGAGCTGATGCAGTTCCGAGAGTCCGTAGAGATCCGCCCTGTCGATGAGGATCGTGTTGGCCGACGGGATATCGAGACCGGATTCGATGATCGTCGTGCAGAGGAGGATGTCCGCCCGCCGCGCCACGAACTCGACCATGCGGCTCTCGAGCAGCCTCTCGGGCATCTGGCCGTGGGCCACGGTGATGCGCGCCTCCGGGACGAGGCTGCGGAGCTCCCGGGCCGTCGCCTCGATGGTCCCGACACGGTTGTGGACGAAGAAGACCTGCCCGCCCCGGTCGAGCTCCCGGAGGATCGCGCCGCGGATGACGCTCCGGTCCCGCGGCACGACCGACGTGTGCACGGCGTGCCGTCCCGTCGGAGGCGTCCGCAGCGACGAGATGTCCCGCAGGCCGACCAGACCCATGTGGAGCGTGCGCGGGATCGGAGTCGCCGTCATCGTGAGGACGTCGACCGTGGCGCGGAACCGCCGGAGGGCCTGCTTGTGCTCCACGCCGAACCGCTGCTCCTCGTCGATGATGACGAGCCCGAGATCGCGGAACACGACGTCGCTCTGGACGAGGCGGTGGGTGCCGATGGCGATGTCCACGCGGCCCGCGGCCAGAGCCTCGACGATGGCCTTCTGCTCCGCGGGCGTGCGGAAGCGCGACAGGACCTCCACGGTCACGGGGTAGTCCGCGAGCCTCTCCGTGAAGGTCGCGTGGTGTTGCTGCGCCAGCACCGTCGTGGGCACGAGGACTGCCACCTGCTTCCCGGCCATCACGGACTTGAAGGCGGCGCGGATCGCCACCTCGGTCTTGCCGAAGCCGACGTCGCCGCAGAGGAGCCGGTCCATGGGGGTGTCCGACTCCATGTCGGCCCTGATGGCGCGGACGGCCTCGGCCTGGTCCTCCGTGTCCGGCCAGGCGAACGACGCCTCGAAGTCCGCCTGCCAGGGGGAATCGGGACCGAACCGGAGTCCGTGCTGCCGCCGGCGCAGCGCCTGGACCTCGAGGAGCTCCGCGGCGAGATCCGTGACGGCCTTCCCGACGGCGTCCTTGCGCTTCGCGAAGGAACCGCTGCCGAGCCGCGCGAGCTCGGGCTCGGCGCCGCGCCCCCCGACGTACTTCTGCACGATCTCGATCTTCGAGGCCGGCACGTAGAGCCGTACGCCGTCCCGGAACTCGAGCGCGAGGAAATCCTGGAGCCGTCCGCCCTTCTCCACGCGCTCCATGCCGAGGAAGCGGGCGATGCCGTGGGTGAGGTGGACCACGGAGTCTCCCTCGCGGAGATCGAGGAAATCCTCGATGGCGCGGCTCTCCGGCCGCGGCGAGACCCGCAGCGCGGGCCTCCGCCCGGTCCGCGATTCGATGAGTTCGCCGTGGGCGGCGACGGCGATGGCGGCGTCGTCCCAGTGGAACCCCTCCGAGAGGACGCCGGTGACGGAAGCGATGCGCCGCCCGCGGAGCGCGGCCGCCGCGGCGTCCTCCGATGTGAGCAGGACCTCGCGGAACCGTCGCTCCTCCGCTTCATTGGCGAAGACGACGACGGATTCGGGGGCCGCCCGGGTCGTGCGCTCGAGGGTCCGGAGGGCGGAGGCCGTGTCGGAGCCCTCCGGGCGCACCGCCCGGATGCGGAAGTCCACGGCGCCCTCCCCCACCGCCGGAAGTCGCGTCGCCACGAGGCGAACGCGGGCGGCCAGAGCCGCGCGGCTCCGGTCGAAACCGCCGGCCTCCTCCCCCTCGAGTCGCTTCCGGTGCGTCTCGAGGGCCTGATCCACGGCGGCCGGCTCGCGGATCCACGGAACAACGTCCCGCGGCAGGATTCCAAGGAAAGAGGCCGCTCCGCTTCCGCCCTCCGACGGCGAGCACAGGAGCAGGGTCGCGTTCGCGATGGCGCCGGTGCTCCTCTGGGTGGCCGCGTCGAGACGACGCAGGCTCTCGACCCTGTCGTCCGGGACCTCGACCCGGACAGGCGCCCCGCCGCCATGATCGAAGATGTCCACGATGTCGCCGCGAACGGCGAAGTCGCCCGGCGCCTCCACGAGGGGCACGCGACGGAGCCCCGCCGTCGCGAGCCGCCGGACGAGGTCCTCCCGGCCGGGCGGTTCCCCGGTCTCGAGGCGGAGGATCGCCTCCCCGAGGAGGGTCGGATCGGGGACGGGCGCGAGGGCGGCCCGGGCCGAGGCAACGACGACGCGCGGGATCGAGCCCCGGGCCAGGTCCACGAGGAGCCGCGCGGCGTCGGCGCCGTCGGACACCGCCCCTTCCGCCCCGCGCCCGCCCGGCGCGGGGCGGCGGCGGACCTCCTCCGCGACACCGAAGAGGCGGAGATCGGACGCGACGGCCTCCGCCTCCTCCTCCGCGGCCGTCAGGACGAGGAAACGCAGGTTCGTCTCCCGGAGCGCCGCCGCAAGGACGGCGGCGAAGGAGGCGCCGATGAGCCCGCCGGCGCGGACGCCGCGGCCCTCCTTCAGAGCCTCGAGGACGGCGGCGGTCTCCGGCCGCGCCGTGACGGCAGGCAGAAGCCGCCCGAGGGGGGCCTCCGGCGCAGACACGGTCACGGATCGGTCACCTGGCCGAGCTCGCGGAGAGCCGCCAGCGACGCCCGCTGGCCCGCCTCCTTCTTGGATCTTCCCCACGCCGCAGGGAAGCGGCGCCCGCCGATGACGGCCGCCATCTCGAAGACCCGGGTGTGGTCGGGGCCGGCCACAGAGACGAGCTCGAAGGACGGCACCGTGCCGAGGTGCTGCTGCGCGAACTCCGAGAGGCGCGACTTGTAGTCGCGGCCGGAGGGGCCCTCCGCCGCGGCGGAGAGCTCGCGCCCGAAGTGCTGCAGAACGAAGGCCGTGGCGGCCTCGAGCCCGCCGTCGACGTAGATGGCCGCGATGATGGCCTCGAGGCCGTTGGACAGGATGGAGCCCGTGAGATCCCGCGGCGCGGCGAACATCTTCCCGGTCACCATGAACTCCGCGAGGCCGAGCTCCCGGGCCTTGAGGGCGAGGTTGCGACGCGAGACGACGGCGGAGCGGATCCGGGTCATCCAACCCTCGTCTGCCTCGGGATAGCGGACGTAGAGCTCCCGGGCGACGATGAGGCCGAGGACGGCATCCCCGAGGAACTCGAGGCGTTCGTTCGTGCGCGTGGCCGCCGTGCGCGACGAGGCGTGCCTCAGGGCTTCGACGAGAAGCTCCGTGTTGCCGAAGGCATGCCGGAGCCTCTCTTCGAGGGCCGCGAGCCCGGCAGGTGCCGGAGTGGTCATGGGCGGAACTCCGGCATCGGCGGCTCCACGCGACGGACCGCCTTCCGTCGCCCGTCAGAGCGTGGCGGGCGGGGAGAACAGGCGGCCATACTCCTCCTGGGCGTAGCGATCGGTCATCCCGGCGATGTAATCGGCGACGACCCGCGCGGGCTCGCCCTCCCGGGCGAGGGCGCGGAACCGCGGCGGCAGGAGCTCCGGCGATGTCCGGTAGGCGCGGAAGAGCCCCTCGATGATGACCTTGGCGCGGTAGCGCATGCGGGCCACGCGATGGTCCGTGTAGAACTCCCGGTAGAGGAAGGACCGGAGCTCCTGCTCCTCCCGTGCGATCCCGGGCGAGAAACCCGTGAGCGGCTCCTTCGCCGCCCGCACGTCCCGCACGGACCGGATCCCGTTCCGTTCGAGGAGGATCATCGTGTGCCGCATGAGGTCGGTGACGAGCAGGTGGATGAGCTGCCCCACGATCTTCACCTGCCGCGCGCGCCCGGCCAGCGCGCCGAAGCGCTCCGCCACGATGGCATCCGCCCGGCGCCAGAGTGCCGTGCTCTCGACCATGGCGTCGGTGAGGATCCCGGCCCGGAGGCCGTCGTCGAGATCATGGGTGTTGTAGGCGATGGAGTCGGCCATGTCGGCCACCTGCGCCTCGATGAGCGGAGCCGTCGAGGGTTCGTACGCTTCGTACACGGGCCCCTCGAAAGGGCGCTTGTGCTTCACGATGGACTCGCGGACCTCCCAGGTGAGGTTGAGTCCGCGGAACCGCGGGTAGTGGTTCTCGAGCTCCTCGACGATGCGGAGCGACTGGTGGTTGTGCTCAAAGCCCCCGAAGGGCTTCATGGCGGCATCGAGCGCGTCGCTTCCCGAGTGCCCGAAGGGCGTATGGCCGAGGTCGTGGGCCAGGGCGACGGCCTCCGTCAGGTCCTCGTTGAGACGGAGCGCCCGCGCGATGGATCGCGAGATCTGGGACACCTCGAGCGAGTGGGTGAGGCGGCTCCGGAAGTGGTCGCCTCCGGGCCATGTCAGGAAGACCTGCGTCTTGTGTTCGAGCCGCCGGAAAGCCGTGCTGTGGATGACCCGATCCCGGTCCCGCTGGAAGTCGGTCCGGTTGCCGTCCTTCGGCTCGTCGTGCTTCCGGCCGCGCGAAGCGGCGCTGCGCATGGCCCAGGGGGCGAGCCAGGAGTCCTCGCGCGCTTCGATGATCGCGCGCGTGCAGAGTTGGTAGGGCTCCGGCGCCGTGTCCATGATGCGAACCCCCTGGGACGATACGCGCCCCGGCGCCGCGCCGCAAGGACGGCGGTGCGACGCCACCCCGGCGGACGGGCGTTATAGTTCCCGTCCCATGCGCTGGCGGGTCACAGAGACGACCTCGCTCGAGGAAGCTCTCGCACGCCGCTTCCCCGGCGCGAGCCGCACATCGCGCCGGCAGTGGATCCGCTTCGGGCGGGTTCTCGTGAACGGCCGGGCGGCTTTGTCGCCCCGGGAGAGCCTCGCGTCCGGCGACGAGGTGACGCTGGGGGCCCGGCGGACGACGCCGTTCCCCCCGGAGCTGCGTCTCGTCCACAGGGACGAGGACCTCCTCGTCGTGGACAAGCCCGCCGGGCTCCTCACGGCGACGACCCCGGGCGAGCGCCGCACCACGGCGCTGAAGCTCGTGCAGGACTGGTGCGCCGAGGTGGCTCCGGACTGCTCCGCCCGCCTCGTGCACCGGCTCGACCGCGACGCCTCGGGACTCCTCGTGTTCGCCCTTTCAGACGCCGCCTTCCACTGGCTCAAGGAGGACTTCCGCGCCCACCGTGTGCGGCGGGTCTACACCGTCGTCGTGCGGGGCCGGATGGAGCCCGCGGAGGGCATGATCCAGTCCTGGCTCGAGAACCGGGGGGGCGGCCCCGTGGCGTCGGGGGAGGAGGCCCGCGGCGGACAGCTCTCCGTGACGCACTGGAAGGTCGATGCGGCAACGGACACAGCCTCCCGGCTCACGATCGTCCTCGGAACCGGCCGCCGGAATCAGATCCGCGTCCACATGAAGGACCTCGGCCATCCTGTCCTCGGCGACCGCACCTACGGGGGGGAACGCGGCGACGGCGTGCCGCGCCTCCTCCTCCACGCCGCGGAGCTCGAACTCCGCCATCCGCGGACCGGGGAGCTCCTGACATTCCGCGCCCCGGCGCCTCCGGTCTTCAGGACCGCGCTGCGGGAGCAGAGGGACGCGCCGGCGGGAGATGCGTCTTGAAGCCGGGGAAAGGCGGCCCCCCCCCGAAACGCCCGCACCGCGCGCCTCTGCCCCGCCCGCGGAGGCTCGACACGTCCTGGGACGACGTGGCCGGGTGGTACGACGAACTCATGGGGGAGGCGGGCAACGACTACTCCCGCGACATCGTCATCCCGGGGGCGCTCCGCCTCCTCGATCTGCCGGCGGAGAGCCCGGTCCTCGACATCGCGGCGGGCCAGGGGGCCTTCGCGCGGGCCGCGGCGGAACGGGGGCTCCGGGTCCTCGGCATCGACGCCTCGGAACGTCTCGTCCGCCTCGCAGAGCGACGCTCCGGCCGCCGCGCCCGGTTCCTGGTCCACGACGCCCGCGATCTCGCCTCCCTCCGGGAAGGCCCCTTCGCGGCCGCCGTCTCGCTCCTCGCCCTCCAGAACATGGATCCGATCGAGCCCGTCCTCCGCGGCGCCGCCCGGAAGCTGGTCCCCGGCGGCTCCTTCGTCGCCGTGCTGACCCACCCCTGCTTCCGAGCCGCCCGGGCCACGGCCTGGGGTCTCGACGCCGCGGGCCGGAGATTCCGGCGCGTGGATGCCTATCTCTCACCCTTCGAGGAACCCATCGTCATGCGGCCGGGCGCGGACCCTTCGATCACGACCCTCACGTTCCACCGCCCCCTCCAGCACTATGTCCGCGCGCTCCGCGAAGCCGGCTTCCTCATCGCGGACCTCGAGGAGTGGCCGTCCCACCGGGCGAGCACCCGAGGTTCCCGGGCGAAGGAGGAGAACCGGGCCCGCCGGGAGATCCCGCTCTTTCTCGCCCTCCGGGCCGTCCGGGTCGCCGGCGGGGGAACACCGTGACCGCAGACCGGACGACGAACGCCGGGCTCCTCCACGCCCTGGACCGCGCCGTGCGCGCCGTACCGCGGCTGCTCGCGATCCAGGACCGGGATCCGCACTCGCCCTCCCTCGGGTGCTTCCATCCGGCGTGGTGGCGGGACAAGACCGCCGATGTCGCCGACCTGCGGCGGCAGGAGGCGGTGCTCACACTGGCTCTCGTCCACAGGCACGGGTTCCCGGAGAACCCGTGGAAGGGGGATCGCGAGGTCCTCCGCGCCGCCCTCGTCGGGCTCCGGTTCTGGGTGCGCTCCCAGCACCGCGACGGGACCTTCGACGAGTGGTATCCGAACGAGCACGGGTATGCCACGACGGCATTCTCGGGATTCGCCATCGCCGAGGCGCTCCGGACCCTCGGCCCGGACGTCCCCTCCGCCCTCTGCGGCCAGGTCCGGGCGGCGCTGCGCCGCGCCGGCGAATGGCTCGTCCGGCGCGACGACTTCTTCAAGACGAACCACGAGGCCGTCGGCGTCGCAGCCCTCGCCGCCATCGGCGCCGGACTCGGCGAGCCCCGGTTCACGGCGGCGGCCGCGGAGAAGCTCGCGCGCATCCTCGCGGTGCAGTCCGACGAAGGGTGGTTTCCCGAGATCTCCGGGCTCGATCCGGGCTACGTGTTCCTCCTCGTCGAGTACCTCGCCCTCCACGCCGCGCGGACGGGCGATGCGACCGCCCGGGAGCAGATCGTCAAGGCCTACCGCTTCGCGGCGGATCTCCTCCATCCCGACCTCGAAGTGGGTCCGGAGTACGGCATCTGCCGCAATCCGTACTTCTCCCGCCTCGCCACGGTCCTCCTCGCGCGGCACTCGGGACTTGCCCGCGGCGTCCTCGCCTTCATGGCGGAGTCCGCGGGCAGCGCCCACGCCCTCGAGGTCTTTCTCGGCGACGATCTGCGCCTCTGCCGCAACGCCTACCACCCGCTCATCGCGTGGCTCGCGGCCGGCGATGAATGGCCCCGCGCCGACGGGGGCGAGCCGCCCCCCCCTCATCCGCCGCTGTTCGCGCGGCCCGGCGACGACGCGTGGTATCCGAAGGCCGGCCTCCTCGCCGTGTCGCGCCCGGACTTCTACGCCGTGGCCGCCTCGTGCGCCGGCGGCCTCGTCCGGGCGTTCTTCCGCAGGGACGGGGGATTCCATCCCGCGGTGGCCGACTGCGGCTTCGCCCTCGCCCCCGGCCGGACGGTCTTCCGGAACGCCCACTACGCACTCGACAACCGCACGGAGCGCAGCGCCGACGGCATCCTCACGGTCGCGCCGCTCCGCGGAGCGCGTTTCGTGCGACCGCCCTGGGCGGCCCGCGTGCTCCTCCGCGTGGCCACGAGCCTGCCGGGCGGGCACCGCGCGAGCCGGTGGCTCATCGATATCTACCGGCGGCGACGGGGCACAGCGATCAACCAGTCGGCAGCCGGGATCGCGGGCGGAACCGCCCCCGTCGTCCTCGAGCGCCGCGTGGCCTTCAGCCTCGATCAGATCCACATCACGGACGTCCTCGAGGCCTCCCGCGGCACGCTCGACCCCGCCGCGCTCTTCCTCCAGCTTCTCGGCCCCGTGACGGTGAACGGGTCTCTCTCGCCCGACGAGGCCGGATGCCTCCCTCTGGCCGCGCTGCGAGGGCGAGTTCCGGCCGGAGCGCGGCGCGTGACGATACGGAAGAGGCTCTCTCTCGTCGGGGCCCGACCGGCGCTCGATGCGGAGATCGGGACCTGAGGAACAGGCATGGCGGACGACAGGACCACGGCGCCTCCGGGCGACATCTCCATCGTCATCCCCGTCTTCAACGAGGAGCGGAGCATCGCGCCCCTCGTGGCGGAGATCGCCGCCGCCCTCCCCCTCCACACGTTCGAGATCGTCTTCGTGGACGACGGCTCCAACGACGGCACTCTCGGTGCCATCGCCGCCGCACGGGCAGCGGATCCGCGCGTGAGGTGCGTCGTCCTCCGGCGGAACCAGGGCAAGTCAGCGGCCTACATGGCGGGTTTCGCCGCCGCCCGCTGCCCCGTCGTGGCCACCATGGACGGCGACCTGCAGGACGACCCGGCCGACATCCCGCGGCTCCTCGCTCGCCGGGCGGAGGGCCTCGATCTCGTCGTGGGCTGGAAACGGACGGGGAAGAGCGGGCCCGGAACCTTCGTCCTCTCGCGCCTCTCGAACCTCATCGTCCGCCTCTTCACCGGGCTCCGCCTCCACGACGTCAACTGCCCCCTCCGCGTCCTGTCCCGGGACCTCGCGTCACGGCTCCTGCTCACGGGCGACCTCCACCGCTATGTCCCCGTCCTCGCGTCGCGCATGGGATGGCGCGTGGGCGAACTGCCCGTCACCAACCGGCCGCGCCGCTACGGCCGATCCAAGTACACGGCCGGGAAGTACCTGGCCGGCGCCAGCGGACTCGCCTCGCTCCTCCTCTACGCACGCTTCGGCCGCCGGCCCATGCTCCTCTTCCTGCCGCTTGGCGCCGTCGCCTTCCTCCTCGGGCTCGTCCTCGATCTCTGGCTCGCCGCGGGCTTCTTCGCAGGTTCGCGCCGCATCGACGACGACCTCCCGACGCTGCTCCTCGGCGTCATGCTCATCGTGATCGGGACGCAGTTCATCGCGCTCGGCCTCCTCGCCGAGATCGTGATCCGGAATCTCCAGAGCCTGCCCGGCGCGGCCCGGGTCGACGTGGACAGGGAGCTGCCGTGAGAGGCAGGGACCGCCGGAGGGAGCTTCTCCTGTGACGACCGGCCTGCCGGTGTCCGGCCGCGTCCGGCGGCGGCTCGCCCTCGTCGTCGCCGGCCTCGGCCTCGCGCTCCTCCTCGCCGAAGCAGCCCTCAGGCTTCTCACCGTCACGGCGGAAGATGGCCGGCTCCGCATCGGACGCACGAAACTCGTGCCATTTGAGCGTCTCTCTGCCGAGAACCGGGCCCTCGCTCTCTCGCTTCCCGCCGATTCCTACATCGCGCCCGATCCCGTCCTCGGCTGGACGATCCGCCCCGCTTCCCGCGACCGGATCACGGGACTCTACGCCTCCAACGCGCTCGGCCTGCGCTCGGCGCCCCGGGAGGAGCCGGCGGATCCGCCCCCGGGGGTCCTCCGCGTCCTCGTGGCGGGCGACTCCTTCGCCCACGGGGACGAGGTGCCCTGGGCCGCAACCTGGACGGCCCTTCTCGAGGAACGACTCGGTCCTCCGTTCACCGTCTTGAACGGAGGCGTACCCGGGTACGGCACCGACCAGGCCTGGCTCCGCTTCTCCGCGCTCGCACCGCGCCTCCGGCCGGTCGTGGGGATCCTCACGATCCTGCTCGAGGATCTCTGGCGGACGGTCAATGTCTTCCGGCCCCTCGCCCATCCCTGGACGGACCTTCCGTTCTCGAAGCCCCGGTTCGTGATCCGAAGCGGGGATCTCGTGAACGTCAACGACCCGGTCGTCCCCGTCGAAGCCGTGCCTGGCTCCCTCGACGCCTTCCGGGATCACCCCCTCCGCCCCTATGAGACCTGGGACATCCCGGGCTTCTTCCAGGAGGATCCCCTCGACGCCTCGCGACTCTGGCGCTTCCTTCGCTCCCGCCGGGCGTGGATCCGGCGGGACCACCTCCAGAAGCGCCTTCTCGGACGGGACTCGGAAGCCGTGGCCATCACGGAGCGGATCGCTGCACGGTTCGTGGCGGACTGCCGGACGGCGTGCATCGCACCGCTCCTCGTGCTGATCCCGGCCCGCACGGAACTCGATGCCGCCGCGGCGGGCAAGGCCACATGGCGGCCCCTCGCGGAAGCCCTCTCGCGGGCCGCCGGCGCCGGATTCCTCGACCTCGTCGAGCCCATGCGGCAGGCCGCGCCGACGGCGGGCGGCCATGCCATGTTCTACGTCGGGGGAACGGGGCACCTGTCCGAGACGGGAGGCCGCATTCTCGCCGCTCTCCTCGAGGGCCCGGTCCGGAAGGCCGCGGGGCGATGAGCAGGGCCGCTCGTGCCGCCTGCATCCTCGTCCTCGGGGGCAACGCTCTGCTCGTGCTGGCCGGCGGGATCTTCGCCATCCTCTCGCCCTCCCAGCTCGACTACGGCGAGCCCTACGTCGTGAGCGCGATCGTCCACCTCGCGCGCGGCGGCGACCTCTACGCCGCCGTCGATGACCTCCCCTTCCGCCACAACAACTACAACCCCCTTTTCCAGATCCTCGGCGTGCCGCTCGCGCTGGTCACGGGCCCCCACTTCGTCCCCTTCCGCATCCTCGCCTTCGCGTGCGTGGTCCTCGCGGCCGCAACCTCCGCGCGCCTCGTCCTTCGCGTCACGGCGTCCCGGACCGCGGCGGTCCTCGCCGCCCTCCTGCCCTTCGCATCCGCCGTCTGCTTTCCCTTCATGTTCCTCGCTCGCGTGGACGCTCTCGCAGCGCTGCTGTCCGCGGGCACCGTCGCGGCCTCGGTCCTTCTCCGGGGCCGCTCCCGGTTCCTCGTTCCCGTCCTCGGCTTCCTCGCCTTCACGGCCAAGCAGACGGCCCTCGCGGGGCTTGCGGCCCACATCCTCCATGCGATCCTCGCGCGCCGGTACCGGGAGGCGCTTTGCCACGGAGCTCTGGCAGCGATCCTGGCGGGGCTCTTCATCCTCACCACGTCCGTGCTCTCCGAGGGGCGATTCCTCCGCCATACCGTGACGTACCACCTCGCCCATGACCGCGTGCCGATCGTCGGCGCGCATCTCGGCGTCCCCCGGCTCGTCCTCGCCCTCGGTCCGCTCCTCCTCGTCGGCGCCGCCGCGGCGGCCCTCGCCGGCCGGCACCGCCCTCCCGGCGCCATGCTCCTCCACGCGGCCCTCGCGCCCCTCTTCGCCATCGCGCTCCTCACGAAGTCCGGGAGCAACCTCAACACCTTCATCGAGCCCGTCCTGTCCCTCTCCGCGGCAACGGCGGTGGGCGCGGCGCACTGGCTCCGGCGGCCCCGCACGGCCGTCGCCGCCGCACTCGTTGCGGTCCTTCTCACCGCACCCGCGGCCCGGGAGCACTTCGGACATGCCCGGAGTCTCCGCCGCCGCGTCGCCGCCGGCCCCACCCTGCC
>CAYQRN010000046.1:14675-24520 GCA_964419995.1 uncultured Planctomycetia bacterium | reverse complement strand
GGCACGTCGGAGATGCCCGCGAGGTGCCGGACGTAGTCGACGAGGAGTTCCCGTTCCTCGAGGGGCAGGAACGCGAAGGCGGGCATGGAGCTGCCGGGCATGCCGCGATTGATGGTCTCCATGATGTCCGAGCGCCGCGGCGGCTGGCCGCTGGCGGTCGTGCGGTAGCGGAACTTGTCCCGCGTGAGGTCCCGCGGCGGAACGTCCACCACGAGGGAGGAGGGGCCGTCGCCGCGCCCCTTCTCGCCGTGGCAGCCCGAGCAGTTGGCGAGGTAGAGCTTCCGCCCCTGCTCGATGCGGTCGCGGCGCCCCGCGGCGGAGACAGTCTTCGCGCCGCCGGCTCCGGTGGGGGACGCCGTACCCTGCGTTCCACCGGTCGAACCCGGTTCGGAGGGGCCGCAGGTGAGGACCAGCGCCGGCGCGAGGCCGCAGACGAGCGCGATCGCGGCGGACGTGAGAGCCCCGCGGCGCGGTACCGGGGTGGCTTTCGAATCGCTTGGAGTGGCCATCGTCGTTCCTCTTCAGGGTTTCCTTGTCTCCGGCGCCGTCCCGGGCACGGGGGGCGCCCCATGACGCATCAGATCCTCGAAACTCGTGATGACGGCGCCGGCGTGGCGCCCGGCCTCGACCGCCGCCGCATCCCGCGACGGGAAGGCGAGGAGGCCGTAGCCCATGGGAGTCGTGATGCTCCTGGCCTTCACGGCCACCGCCTCCGTGAGGCGGAGCCAGCCAGCGCCGTCGGCGGAGCGGACGAAGGCGCCGGACGGATCGCCGCGGCCCCGGCCGTGACGTTCGATGAGGCAGCCCACGTCGTCGAAGAACTCCGTCGATTCATCGCGGAGCCGCATCTGGGCCGCGAACCGCCCGTCGGACACGAACATCCGGCATTCGGCGCAGGCGTCCTCGCCAAGTCGCACTTCCGCCGGACCGGGCGGCCAGGGCGCCGGACCGCCGCAGCCGAGGAGCCCGGGAAGGGCGAGGAGAAGGAGGGGGCGGCGGGCGGTCACGTGAGGTTCTCCCGGCGGAAACGGATGAGGGCGGCGCTTGCGGCGGCCGCCGTCCAGAGGACGAGGGAGCCGGCGAGGATTGCCGCGAGGAGGGGGCGGCCGAGCTCCCGCACGGCATGGACTCCCACGGGACCGAGGATCTCGAGGCGCTCGCTGATGGCCAGGGCAGCGAGGGTCTTCACGGCCTGGATCGGGTTGGCCACGGCGAGGCCGAACAGCGCGTCGGGCCCGAAGGCCCGGGCGGCCGCGAGGGCGAGGATGCCGAAGTCGCAGAGGAAGACCAGGACGAGCCACGCCGCCATGCTCATGGCGAGGGCGCGGGCGCGCGAGCGCGCGAGGACGGCGAGGAGGACGCCGAGCGTCGTCGTCACGACGCCGAGGCCGAAGGCACCCCCCGCCAGGGCGAGGAACGACGCGACACCCGCGCCGCCGCGGGCGCCGACGAAGAGGGCCGCAACCCCGAAGCCGATGAGGAGAGAGAGGGTCATGGAGACGAGGAGCCCGAGGAGCTTTCCCGTGAAGACCTCGGAGCGCGTCACGGGCTGGGCGATGAGATAGGGGAGGACGCCGTCTTCGGCTTCGCCGGCGAAGCTCGAGGCTCCGAGGGGAAGCGTGATGAGCGGCACGAAGAGGAGGATGAGGTTGAGGAGGGCGGTGGCGGTGCGGTCGAGCGTCGCGATGCCCCAGGCTTCGGCGTCGGCCATCCCGAGCTTCGCGACGGCCACCGCGAGGACGCCGAAGGAGACGGCGCCGACGAGGAACCAGCGGCCGCGGAGCGACGAACGCACCTCCCGGAAGACGAGAAGCCTGAGGATGCGGGATCTCATCGACAGGGCTCCGCGCCGCAGAGCTCGGGCGGCGAATCGGCCCCGCGGAGCCAGGCGTCCGGCGCGATCTCATCGACGCCGCCGGCGGCCACGACGCGCCCTTCGTCCAGCACGACGATGCTGTCCGCCAGCGCGCGGATCTCCTCGGCCCGGTGGGACGAGAGCAGGAGAGTCCGGCCGGCGCCGCGGAGCTCGCGGAGCAGGGCGATGAGCTCCGCCTGGCCGCGGAGATCGAGGCTCGCGGTGGGCTCGTCGAGGACGAGGATGCGCGGCTCTCCGATGAGGGCGGCGGCCAGCGAGAGCCGCTGCTTCATCCCGGTCGAGAAGGTGCGGATGCGGCGCCGGGCGTGATCGGCGAGTCCCACCTGTCGGAGGCGCAGCGGCACCTCCGCGGACGGAGTCCCCCGGAGGGCGGCGACGAAGGCGAGGGCGCCGGCGGCCGTCTCCTCGCAGAACGCGGGCACCTGGGGCATGTAGCCGAGGAGGCGGCGGGCGGCGACGGGCTCGCGGCGCGCGTCGTGGGGGCCGATGCGGATGTCGCCACGGTAGCGCACGAGGCCGGTGACGGCCCGGAGGACCGTCGTCTTGCCGGCGCCATTCGGGCCCACGAGGGCGAGCGCGCCCCCGTCTCCGAGGGCGAGGTCGATGCCCCGGAGGATCGGGCGGCCGCCCAGCGCGACCTCGAGGTGCCGGATGGCGATCATGGCGTCGTCGTGAGTCCTTCGCGGCGGGCGCGGAAGAGAGCGATGCCGGCGACGGCGACGGAGGCCGCGCCGAAGGCGAGAAGGCCGGGCCGGGCCCCGGGCCGGGCGGGCTCGCCGAGGGCGGCGCCCGGGGACATGAGGGGGTGCGGATCGGTGACGGCGGGCCGCGGCTTCACCACGGGGAAGGCGCGGGCGGCGGTCTCGAGGGCCTCGACGGCGGGGCCGAGGCGCAGGAGACCCACGGCGGGCCAGCGGTCGGCGAGATTCTCGAAGAACTGCTCGATCCGGTAGGGGGTGTCGCCGATGCCGTCGCCGTCGCGGTCGAACCCGACGTGGTCGCTCCAGAAGTTGCCCCGTCCGTTCTCGCTCCAGAGGTTGAGGTCCTTCCGCGTGCTTCCCAGGGCCTCGACCTGCACGCGGTTTCCGATGAAGGCGTTGCCGGAGAAGACGACGCGGGCGACGGTGGGCTGGAGCGCCACGCCGACGTCGTTGCCGCCGATGAGGTTCGCCCGGAGCCAGAGACCGGAGCGGAGGGAGCTCGGCGAATCCTCGATGAAGACGCCGCGCGTGTTGTCGGTGAAGACGTTTCGTTCTACGGTGACGTCGTCGCCCACCTTGATGAGGAGCCCGTGGGCGCTGGGGCCCCGCGAACCGGAGAACCGGTTCCCGCGGAGCGTGAGACGCCGCGTGTACATGATGGCGCCGGCGGTCTGGTTGTCGGTGAAGACGTTGTCCTCGAACACGTGGTCATCGCAGTACATGTAGTGGAGGCCGTATCGGCATCCGCTCACGTGGTTTCGGCGGACGACGCAACGGTGGGATTGCCAGATGGAGAGGTCCCGGCTCTGCGAGACGGTGTTCTCGAGGATCTCGGAGTCGTCCGCGCCGTTGAGCTGGATGCCATCGCCCTGGCGCTCAGGGGGGAGGATCTTGCCGCGGACGCGGTTTCCGGCGATGCGGGCGCGGCTTGCCGAGCGGACGAGGATGCCGAAGAGAGCGTCATCGACGTCGTTGTCGATGACGGCGCAGTCGGAGGCTTCCCAGATCCGGATGCCGGCGTCCTCGTCGAGGAGGCTCATGCCGCTGCCGCGCACCGCGAAGCCCCGGATCGTCGTCGGACCCTTCGTGACGTGGACCACCGTTCCGGAGCCGCCGCCGTCGATGACCGCGCGGGCGTCCGTGCGGAGCGTGAGGGGCTTGTCGGCGAGGATGCGCTCCCGGTAGACGCCCGCATGGACGAGGATCTCGGCGCCGGGCGCGGCGGCGGCGACGGCGTCCCCGATGGTCCGGTACGGAGCCGCGGGGCCGACCTCGAGGACCTGGGCCGCGGCCGGCCCGGCCGTCGCGGCGAGGATGCAGGCCGCGAGGAGGATGGCGGATGACGCCCTGGCGGGCGCGGGGGTGGCCGGAGCGGTGGCCGCGGCGCCGCGGCGGCGCCTCTCCACGACGAGGAAGGCGGCGATGTTGGCCGAGGAGACGAGGGCGAGCCAGAAGCCCTCCTGGAAGGTGGCGTGGACCTTGAACTGGGCCACGACGTAGTTGCCGACGAGCTGGGACTGGATCCGGTCGGCGATCTTGTTGAGCGCCGCCGTGGGATCGAGGTTGTTGACGGCGTACTGCTGCCAGTACCAGAGGTCCCCGATGAAACCGAGGGGTACCACCGCGACGGCGATCCCCGCGGCGAGCCGGAGGCGCCCCGGGCGCATGAAGGGGAGCGCGAGGCAGAGCAGCGTCACGAAGCCGACGAGCCAGGGAGCGGCGGCCCGCTCGAGCCGGGCGAGCTCGAGCATGGACTTCATGCCCACGTAGTGCCCGAGCCCGTCGATCTCCTTCGTGTCGCCGACGACGCCGAGGGGCGAGACGTCCAGCGTGAGGACGCGCATCCCGTACTGGGGTGCGCGGTTCTCCATGCGCCACCACGGCATGAAAGTGGCAGCCACGAGGATGATCCCGGCGTAGAACGCCAGGACCATCCCGCCCGCCGAAGCGTGTCGCCTGAGCATCGTTCCGCCCCGCCTACTTCGGCTCGACGATGAGGTAGCCCGTCATCTCCATGTGGAGGGCCGAGCAGAACTCGGTGCAGTACCAGGGGTACGCGCCCGCCTTCGTGGCCGTGAACTCGATCCGCTGCGTGGCGCCCGGGTCGATGGATGCCGTGATGTTGTAGCCCGCGAGGCCGAAGCCGTGCGTGGCGTCCTGGGCGCTCTCGACGTTGGTGATGTCCATGATGACGCGGTCGCCCTGGCGGCAGCGGATGATGTCCGGCTTGTAGTGCGACCGGATGACGACGATGTGGGCGTGGACGCCGTCGGCCGTCTTGTCGATGCGCTCCTCGCCCTGCTTCGTGGCGTGGGCCGCCGGGGCCATGGTGCCGGGGTCCGTGCCCGGCGGATAGACGCGCCAGCCCGCGATGCGGTCCGTCTCGATGATCTGCGAGTTGTGGGGCTCGCCGATGATGGGCGCCTCGTTGAGGAGTCGCATCTTCGGGCCGGAGATGTCGATGAGCTGGAGGTTCTGCGGGTGGAGCGGGCCCTCGCCCGGGTGGCGGTCGACGGTCCACTTGTTCAGGGCGACGAGGTAGCGCCCGCGGGGTCGGACCGTGTTGCTGGCCGGCGTCTGGAGGTGTCCGATGTTGTAGTGGATGTCGATCTTGTCGACGAGCTTCCAGGCCTGATCCTCGGGGTGGTAGGGCGGCCCGAGCGTGAACTTGGCCACGGCGCTGTCGAGGAAGAGGCTCGTGTAGCCGTGTCCCTTGTCGTCGAAGACGCTGTGGAGCGGTCCGAGACCCACCATGACGTAGCCCGCGCGCACCGAGTCGTACTTGAGGACGGGGATGCCGTAGGGGTCGGTCTTCTCGAAGTCCTTCCGGTTGATGGCGTCACGGATCTTCGCGACGGAGAAGGATGTCACGTGGGGGTCGAGCTTGCCCGAGACGATGATGTACTCGCCGCCCGGGGTCAGGTCGCAGCCGTGGGGGCTCTTCGACTCGGGCACGAAGAAGAGGAGGCCCTCGTCGCGCGCGACATCGAGAGGGATGACGCGGATGCCGCCCTTCTCGATGATCCTCGGGTGCTTCGCCTTCACCATGGCCTCGGCCTTCTTCCAGAGGACCACGTGGAGGTAATCCATCTCGTTCAGCGACATGCTGATCTCGGCGGGCTTCCGGTCTTCGAGGGTCCCGCCGATCGTCATCTCCGTGTTGATGGAGTTGCAGAAGGCCATGTCGGCGTAGTCGCCGCGGCCCCCGATGGAGAGGTCCTGCCAATAGGGCGGCAGCTCGATCTGGAAGGACTCCTCGAGGCGGATGCGCCCCGCTTTCCGGTCGAACTTGTGGAAGGTCATGGCGCCCCGGTACTTCTCCTTGTACTCCTCGATGGGCGCGTAGACGCCGGGGCCGCCGGGGGAGGGCTGGAAGGTGCTGGTGACGTAGTACTCGGAGTTCTCCGTGAGGAATCCCGAGTGATCCGTCACGACGTTGGGCGTCTTGACGATCTGCTTGCACTTGAAGTCGCGGAGGTCGCAGACGGCGACGCGGCCGCCGGCCTTGTCCGAGGCGAAGAGGTACTCGCCGTCGTAGTCGCCGTTCGTGAGGCTGATCTGCGGATGGTGCAGGTCGCCCCAGGTGAGGACGGGGAGGTCCGGCCCGAAGCTCCCCTCGCGGAGGACGTCCATGCCCTCGGCGCCGCAGCCCCAGCCCTGCCAGGCATTGGGCGCGTAGACGGGGATCTCCTTGATGAGGCGCATGGAGGGGATTCCGATGAGGTACACGGAGCCGGCGTGGCCGCCGCTCGTCACCATCGTGAACTCGTCGTACTTCCCGGGCGCCGTGAAGGTCTCGAGGGCGGCCCGGGCCTCGTCGGGCGTGAGGTTGTGCTGGAGCGCGATCTGCTCGAGCGTGCCCCCTTCGGAGCCGCGCGCGCCGGGGGCGGCCGATGCGCCGGCGCCGCTGTCGCAGGACGTGAGGGCGGCGGGGAGCGCCGCGGCGAGCCCCACGAGGATGGCTCGTGCGGCCGCGGACAGGGATCTCAAGGTCGTCATCGCGGATGTCCTCCGGTGGTCTTCCGTTTCCTTCCATTCCGACCCGCGGGGCCGCCGCAGGCGGCTCCCCTCACGGGAGGGACGCGGCAGATGGCCGCGAGAGTCGTCGATTCGAGAAAGTGGATCATGCGGTCGCGCAGGGCCGACCATGCGGGGTGAACGCCGCAGGGCGAGGCCTCCGAGCACGGCCGGCCCCCGCCAAGGAAGCAGCGGCCGGCGAGGTCGATGTCCTCGAAGCAGGCCACGATGTCCATGAGCCGGATCCTCCCGGGCGGGGCTGCGAGCCGGTATCCACCTCGCGCGCCCCGCGTCGCCTCGACGATCTCCGCGTCCCTCAGAGCCGCGAGGATCTTCGAGAGGTACGTGGGCGGTATGCCCGCACGGCGGGCGAGGTCGCGACCGTGGACGGCGATTCCCGCGGGGGCGCCGGCCATCTCGACCAGCGCCCGGATCGCATGACCGCTCGTCGTGCTCAGCATGGAAAGGCGATTGTGGATATCCTTGTCCGCTTTTCAAGCAACCGCGATTCCAGACGACCGATGTCATCATTCCGGGGACCGCGGAATGTCCGGCGGGCGCTTCCGCTGTCGCCGGACGCGGAAAATCCCCGGAGTCCCGCGACGCAACTGGTGGAATTCGCGCAGAATCGGAAGGGAGTGCCGCCGTGTCCGAGAAGTCCTCGATCGTCACCCCCGGGCATTTCAGCTACATCGCCGCCCGGACCCGTGGCGAGGATGCGACGCTGCGCCTCCTGCGGAAGGAGGCGCGAGCCGCCGGATATCCGCCCATCTCCATCGCTCCGGAGCAGGGGAGCTTCATGCAGATCCTGCTGCGGGGCGCGGGGGCGCGGGAGGTCGTGGAGGTGGGGACCCTCGCCGGGTATTCCGCCATCTGGATCGCGCGGGCGCTTCCGTCGGATGGGCGACTTCGGACCGTCGAGAAGGACTCCGAACGCGCCGCTTTCGCTCGGAGCATGATCGCGCGATCCGACGTGGCGAGCCGTGTCGAAGTCGTCGAAGGGGCAGGACTCGAGTTTCTCCGCTCCCTTCCCGACGGATCCATCGACGCCCTTTTCCTCGACGCCGACAAGGCGGGCTATCCGGCGTACGCCACTGAGGGACTCCGGATCCTCCGCGAGGGGGGCATCCTCATGGCCGACAACGCCTTCGCGTTTGGAGAACTCCTCGTCCCGTCGCCGGTCGACCCCGAGACTCCGGCCGTGCGGGCCTTCAATGACTGGATGGCGGAGCGCCCGGATCTCCAGGCCGTGATCGTTCCGCTCGGAGACGGTCTCTGGGTCGGAGTGAAGGGGAGGGCGCACGCGCGGTGTTCTGAGCAGCCTCAACCGCAGTCGTGACAGACTCTTGAATGGGCGTATCCGCTGCGCTGGTCGTGTCGGTGGGCGGGCGGATGGCCCGACCTCGCGCCCAGGATCCGCGAGAATCCTTGCTCTCTCCCCCGCCGCTTCCGTAAGCTCCATCCCAGATTCGATGTTGTGATCCGCCGTACGATCCGCCAAGGCGAGCGTCCCGCGCACGAAGGGCCCGACCCTGCTTCCGGGACGTCACGAGAGGTTGCCGCAGAGTTGGCCCGGAATCCGCGAAGCGTCGCGGTCCGCCGGGACTCCGAGGCGGCGGGATCGAGCGGCCAGTGTCATCCAGGAGACAGGAACATGCGTCATCTTTCGGCGGCGATCGCCGTGATCGCCATCGCGGCTTCCGGTGCGAGCGCACAGACCTACAGCAACGGCCCCCTCGTGACCCATCCGGGCGGCGGATTCGGCGGAGCGGACGCAAGCGCTCTCGAGACGGCCATCGGCCTCGGGACCTACGGGTCCAACGTGTCGGCGGGCTACGGCATCGCCGACGACTTCACGATCCCCTGCGGCGAATCCTGGCTCATCACGAACCTTCGGTTCTTCGCGTACCAGACGGGGAGTACGACGACCTCGACGATCACCAGCGTGGACTACAGGATCTACGACGGTGATCCCTCCGCCGGGGGCAACGTCGTCTACGACTACAGCACTTCGAACAACCTCGTCGCGACGGCGTGGACCAACATCTACCGGTCCATCGACACGAACCTCCTCGCCTCGACTCGTCCCATCATGTCCGTGGATGCGACCGGGAACGGCATCGTCCTCGGCTCCGGGACGTGGTGGATCTTCGTCCGCGTCGGCGGTTCGTTGGCGTCGGGACCGTGGGCGCCGCCGATCTCGATTCTCGGGACGCAGGTCACGGGGAACGCGAAGCAGTACATCTCGAGCACATCGACGTGGCAGAACATGACGTCCGGCGCGGCGGCGCATCCGCAGGGACTGCCGTTCGAGGTCAGCTACGTGCCGTCCGGGTGGAATTTCGCGATCAGCCAGCCCGGTGGATCCGGGGCTGACGTCCACTTCGACAACGTCGGCGGGACGGCCGGCAACAGCTACTTCAACGCCATCACGCTGAACGGAACGAACTTCCCCACCGGCTGGTTCAGCGGCATCGACGCCAGCATCTTCGAGCTCGTCGCCGAGATCCAGTTCGGCGTTCCGTTCTATGGCGGACTTGACGGCTGCGGCGAAGCTCACAACGTCATCATGGGACCGATGCCGTCCGGGATCACCGTGTACCACGTGTCGCTGCACCTCGGCGGCGCCGGGACTCCGATCGCCGTCACGGCGCCCGGAATGTACACGACCCTCTGACCTCCGGCCTGCTCCGCGGTGCGCCGCGGAGCGCGCCTCCTGCCGCCGGCGCGCCTGCCCGCGAGACAGGAATTCCATCGAGGGCCGCGGCGGATGCCGCGGCCCTCGTCATGGGTGTTCGGATAGGCTCTGGCGGGGAGGCCGGTCAGGGCCCCTTGGCGCGGCGCTCGGCCTCCTCGAGGAGCTTCTTCACCCGCGCATCGTCCTGCCGGATCGCCAGGGCTTTCCTGAAGAAGTCTGCCGCGGCGGCCCATCGCTTCGCGCGCATCGCGGCGTTTCCGTTGCGGACGAGCGTCGTGTATTCGGCGCTCCGATCCGGCCCGCTCCGGCCCGGGGACTGTCCGGTTCCGCCTCCGGCCGGCGCCGGAGGCGTGTCTCGTCCTGGCGGCGTCTGCCGGCCGGGCGGCGCCGGCTTCGGATCCGGCTCGCCTTCGGGCTCTGTTCCCCGACCGCCTCGCCGCTTCCCGGCCTCGGCCTGTCGCAGGCCCTGGGTGGCGTGCGGGTCGCCGGGGTAGAGAGCGAGGGCCGCGTTGAAGGCGGCGATGGCGGCGTCCCAGTTCCTCGCGCGGAGGGC
>CAYQRN010000046.1:0-14575 GCA_964419995.1 uncultured Planctomycetia bacterium | reverse complement strand
TCGCGGCCTCGGGGTCGGGCTTCGGCTCGGGTTTCGGCTCCGGCCGGGGCTCGGGCTCGGTGCGCCGTCCGGCAGCCGCCTTGCCGGCATTGGCCTGGCGGAGCCCCTCGGCGGCGCGGGCGTCGCGAGGGTAGAGCTCGAGGGCCGCGTTGAAGGCGGCGATGGCGGCGTCCCAGTTCCTCGCGCGGAGGGCCTTTCCGCCCTCGGCGAGGAGCTGGTCGAAGCGCGCACGCTTCGCGGCCTCGGGGTCGGGCTTCGGCTCGGGTTTCGGCTCCGGCCGGGGCTCGGGTCCCCTGGATGCTCGGGTCTTCGCCGCCTCGGCCTCGCGGAGCCCGCGGGCCGCGTTGCGGTCTCGGGGCACGAGCTCGAGCGCCCGCCGGTAGAGCTGCGCAGCCTCGTCATGGCTTCCGGCCTTCATGGCGGCGGCGGCGGCGCTCATCGTCCGGCCGTACTCGGCGTTGCGGTCCGCGGTCTCCGGGGCGGGAGTGCCGGCGGCCGATTCCCGGGCCTTGCGGACCCGGGCGAGACCCGCCTCCGCCGTGGTGTCGCGGGGCTTCAGTTCGAGCGCGGAGGCGAAGGCGGCCTCCGCCGCGTCGAAGCGCCGCCCCGCGAGCGCCCGGTTTCCGTCGGCGATGAGCTGCCGGTACCGCGCATCGGACGTCTCCGGGGCCTTCTCGGAGCCGAGAAGACGCTCGGCGTTCCGCAGCCCCGCCTCGGCGGTCCGGTCTCGGGGCGACAGGCGAAGCGCCTCCCGCCAGAGAGGCACGGCCTCGGCGTACTTCTTCGCGGCCATGGCCGCCTGCGCCCGTTCGACCACCTGGCGGAATCCCACGTCATCGGCGACCTGAGGGCGCGGCGGCACGGTCTTCGACGTCTCGAGAGCCTTGCGGGCGCGGCGCAGGGCCGCGGTGGCCGTGGCATCGCCGGGCCTGATCTTCAGGGCTTCCTCGAAGGCCGCGATGGCCTCGTCGTGGCGTCCTTCGGCGAGGGCGGCGTTGCCGGCGGTGATATGGCGCCGATACTGCTCGGCGAGCTTCAGTTTCGGATCCACCGCGGGGGCGGCCTCGTTCCGGACCTTCCGGGCCTCCTCGAGCTTCTCCCGCGCATGGTCGTCCTTCGGGAAGAGGGCGAGGGCGTCGCCGAAGGCCGCGATGGCGGCGTCGTAGCGGCGGGAGCGCATTGCGAGCTCGCCGCGCTGCATGGCCTCCCGGTAGCGGCGGAGCGTCTCCGCGGAGGGATCCGGCGACGGAGCGCGTTCGGCGGCCGCCGCCGCTTCTGCGCGGGCGAGGAGATCCGACGCATCCGCGTGTCCCGGGGCCATGGCCAGGATTTCGCGGCAGGCCCGGACCGACTCGCTCCACCGGCGCCGCTCATAGGACTGCCGTGCGGATCGAAGCCACCGTTCGATGCGCGATTGCCGCTCGGCCCGCGCAGTCTCTTCCGCGTGGCGGCGGCGGGCCTCCTCGAGGAGAGACCGGGCCTCAGGAGCCTCGGGCTGAAGCCGCATGGCCTCGTGGAACCAGCCCTCCGCGTCCCGGTACCGGCCCTCGTGCATGCAGCCCCGGCCCCTTTCGAGGATCCGGACATACTCGGAGGACCAGCGTGAGCGGCGGTCGTGTTCCCAGACGACGACGCCCTCGCAGCGGTGCATGTAGTCGAGAGCGAACGGATCGCCGGGGAAGAAGCCGAGCGCGAGCTGGAACTGTGCGCTTGCATCGTCGTAGCGCATGGCGGCGAAGTGGCGCTGCCCCTCGAGGACGCAGTGGTGGTATCTCTCGTATTCCACGATCCGGACCGGGGTGTGTCGCTCGCACTCGAGGCGCCACCCGATGGCGACGGGGTCGTCCGGGAAGAGGCGCAGGGCGTCGCTGTACCAGCGCCATGCGAGGTGCCACTCGCCGCGGGATCGGCATCCGTCGCCCCATTCGATGAGGCGGACGTACTCGACGCGGCGCCGCTCGATGACGATCATCTCGCACCGGTGGGCATGGAGCTGCGCCTCGCAGCGGTGGATCCACTCGTGGGGGAGCGGGTGGTCCGGGAAGAAGTCGAGAGCGCGGCGGAAACTCCCGATGGCCAGAACGAAGCGGCCCGCGTGGAAAGCGGCCTCTCCCTCGTACATGCAGTGCCCGAACGCGGCCTCGCGCTGGTGGTAGATGTGGAGGGCGCGCTCCGCCTCGTAGAGGCCGCGGCAGGCGCCTCGATCCCCGACGCGGATGGTCAGCGCGAAGCCGAAGTGGGTGGACGCCTGCTCGAAGTGGCCGCCATCGAGGGCGGCGAAGCCGGCCGTCATGGCCTCCGTGTACTGCGGAACGGGGGAGGGCGCGATGACGGGCGTGCGGACGGCGGGGACGATGAAGCCGCCGAGGCCGAAGGCCACGCAGATCTCGCCGAAGGCGTCCGCGAAGACCTGGCGCTGGACGACGCCGCCGGGGGTCGTGAGGGTGCCGAGTCTCCGGGCGAGATCCGGCGCCCCGGCGAGGCGGGCGGCGAACTCGGGGGCGGCGAGGCCGCATTCCGCCGCGGCGCGAGGGAGGTCGAGGGGCCGTTCGTATTCGAGGGCGAGCACGATGCAGGGCTCGAACCCGCCCGCCGGAACGGCCGCCGCCGCGAGGGAGGACAGGAAGCGAGTCCGGTCGCCCTCGACGAGGGCCGCCATCTCGGCCTGCGGGCGGTAGAGCGAGCGCACGGCTTCCACCTCGGCGGGGGAGAATGCGGGGTTCTGCTCCACGGTCGGGCGGACCTGGTCGCCGGATCCCTGGAGGCCGCTGCCGTGGCACGAGATGCACGAGAGGCCCACCTCGACGGGGGCGCCTCCGCGGGACGGATCGGCGGTGAGGGCCGGCGGCGTGCGATCGACGCGCATGCCGGCGCCGTCCGTGAGGGCATAGGCCAGTAGGCCGTTCGGCAGGTGGAAAAGGATCTCGCTTCCGTCGTGGGCGAATTCCATGGGCGACGGACCGGGGCCGAGGGGGTAGGCGAAGACGTTCCTCCGTCCCGCACCGTCGGCGAAGTCGTAGCTCTTCCAGCAGGCGCCGAAGCGCGACTCGTGGCGCTCCACGATGCGGTTGTTGCGGAAGACGCCGGACCCGTTGAAACCGGCCCTGGCCGCCCTCGCGAACCGGATGTTGGCGGCGGCGTCGATGCCGAGGAGCGCCTCGATCTCGCCGGCCGTCGCGGGGAGGTTCAGGATCTCGTAGTAGAGAGGCGGCCGCGCGGCCGCGGCAAGGAACCAGTCGCCGCGGATCCAGGCGAGGCGGGAGCCGGTCATGGCCGTCACGGCCTCGGCGGTCCCGCCCGCGGGGAGGAATCCGAAGTCATAGAAGTCGAGAAGCCGCGTCCATGTGGCGTCGGTCCACTCGAGATCGCGGAGGTCGAACCTCAGCACGGTGCCGTAGATGTCCACGGGTTCGGGCCGCACGATGGCGCGGTTCCACGACAGGCTGTTCATGAGCTTGGTGATGGCCTGCCGGTGGATTTCGAGATCGGTCTCGGGCAGGCCGGCGTTGTGGAGGTGGGCCAGGGTGAAGTACCGGGCGAAGGGGCGCTGCTGCGGCGGGAGCCCCTGGAGATCCGCGGCGATGGCGAGGAGAAGATCCTCGTTCGAGAGGTAGGGCCTTGGCGGCAGAGTCGCCGCGAAGTCGGGGGCGCCCGCGGCGATCCAGGCCGCGATGGCGGCGGTGTCCTCGGGCGAGGGCCGGAGGCCGGAGTCCGGGGGCGGCATCTCGCCGCGCGCCAGGCGCCGGAAGAGGGGGGAGGCCTCGGCGCTGCCCGGCAGGAGCTTCCGCGCGGCGATGAGCCGGTTGCGGTCGAGGATGAAATCGACGCCGCCTTCGGCTCGGCCCGCCTGTCCGTGGCAGCTCCAGCAGTTCGCGAGGAGGACCTCGCGGGCGCGGGCCGCGAGGGCAGCCGGATCGACGGCCGGTGCGGACGGGGCCGTCGGATCGTAGATCGGAGGCGCCGCAGCTCCCGGCACGTCGCCCGGCGGCGGCTCGGCGGCCGGCTCGACGGGGGGAGCCGGCCGCAGATCCTCGACTGGGTCCGCCGCGGGGTCGGGGACGGGTGTCGGGCCGTGGAGGCCCGGCGCGCCGGCCTCGATCCAGGCCCGGATGAGTGCCACGTCCTCCATGGAGGGGCGCGGGTTCTCGCCGGCCGGAGGCATGTCGCCGTCCGCGAGATACTGGTAGAGGACGGACTCCTCCACGGGGCGGCCGGGGACGATGACGCGGCGCTCGACGAGGCTTGCCGGGTCGAGGATGTTGGCGATGCCGCCCTTGGCGTTCCCGCTCTCGCCGTGGCAGCGATAGCAGTGGATCTGGAGGACGTCGAGAGCGCGGGCGGCGAGGCCGTCGGGCGGTCCCGGAGGCGGAGCCGGCTGGGCCGCGGCTCCGGGGGGGAGGAGAACGGCGATCGCGGCGGCGGCCGCGAAACGGACGAGGATGTTCGATGTCACTCGGGTTCTCCTTCCGTAGATCATCCCGCGGAGCGGCGACGCGCGCGCGCTGCCTTCGGACGGGGGCGCGGGGAGCCCCGTGGCGCGGCGGGCGCACGGCGGCCGACCTTGCCGGCGCCCCGCTTGCCGGCGAGGGCTTCGAGCTTCCGTCTCCAGTATCGACGCATGCGGATCACGTCCTTCTCGGCCGCCAGTTTCGAGTGGCGGACGATGACCGTGGCGCGGCCAGCGCCGGCGGGGGCGATACGTACCTCGACGCGGCTCCGTCCGTCCTTCCAGTCGAGCCGGACGATCCGGCGGGAGGCGGATGGGCGGAGGGCCGCCCGGGGCTCCGCGAGCCACCCGTCCGGCGACGCGGCGTCCCTGAGGACTCCATAGAGGGCGGAACTCGTCGCTGACACGGTGCGACTCACGGAGACCTGGAAGCCGCCGGGCATCTCCCCGGGCCGGCGCAGGCCCCGGACCTGCTCGAAGGCCACCGTGATCATCTGGCTCCACCATGGAGAGCAGCCGTGCTCATCGGCCAGCCAGCGGGCCATGCGCCGGTGGCCAAGCCTCCGGCCGCCGGCGATGTCGAGGAGCCGGAACCACTGGTTCCAGTCCCGCCCGGTCGCCCTCATGACGGCCGCCGAGCCCACGCCGGCGGCCTTCGAAATGTCCCGGGGTCCCGCCATGGGACGTTCCTCCGTGGGATCCTCTCCGTCAGGGTAGCGTCCCGCCGCGGGGGCGAACAGCGGGCGCCGGGGGTTGGGGGCGCCGCCGCCGCCGCCGTACGATCGTTCGCGGATAACGGAAGGCGCCCGGAGGCACCCCGGTCCGCGGGAGCAGCACGACATGGCCATCACGCGGCGGACCTTCCTCGCGGGCTCGGCGGCGGCAGCGGCGTCGGCTTTCATGCCTCGTTGCGGGGCGGCGCGGGCCGTATCCCCGTCGCGGGGCCTTCGGATCCTCATCCTCGGCGGCACCGCGTTCCTCGGTCCCGCCATCGTCCGCGAGGCGCAGCGGCGGGGACACATGCTCACCCTCTTCAACCGGGGGAAGACCAATCCGGGGCTCTTCCCCGACGTGGAGAAACTCAAGGGCGATCGGAAGGGCGAGCTCGACGCCCTCAGGGGCCGGAAGTGGGATGCCGTCATCGACACGTCGGGGTACGTGCCCCGGCATGTGCGTCTCACGGCGGAGCTCCTCGCGGAAGCGACGGCGCACTACGTCTTCATCTCCACGGTCTCCGTCTACCCCGATGCCGACACGAAAGACACCGACGAGATGTCGCCTGTCAGTCGACTCGACGATCCGTCCACCGAGAAGGTGACGGGGGCGACCTACGGCGCGCTCAAGGCCCTCTGCGAGGAGGCCGCCGAAGCGGCCATGCCCGGCCGCGTGACGAACATCCGCCCGGGTCTCATCGTCGGCCCGGAGGATCCGACGGACCGCTTCACGTACTGGCCCGTGCGCGTGAGCCGCGGCGGCGAAGTCCTGGCGCCCGGCAAGCCGGCGTACGCGATCCAGGTCATCGACGTGAGGGATCTCGGGGAGTGGATCGTCCGCATCGTCGAGGCGAAGACGTTCGGCGTCATGAACGCCATCGGCCCGGCGGCGCCGCTCCCGATGGGCGACGTCCTGGCGGCGTGTCGGGAGGCGGCCGGCAGCGACGCGACGTTCACCTGGGTGGACGAGACGTTCCTCGAGGCAGAGAAGGTCCGTCCCTGGTCCGACATGCCCGCGTGGATGCCCCCGCCGAAGGGGCAATCGCAGACGCCCGTGGTGAGCCATGCACGGGCCGTGAAGGCCGGCCTCACGTTCCGGCCCATGAAGACGACGGCTGCCGACACGCTCGCGTGGAGGAAGGCCTCCCGCGGGCCCGAGTATCGCCTGCGCACCGGCATCGCGCCGGAGCGGGAGGCCGCTGTGCTCGCGGCCTGGCGCAAGCGGGAGCCGAAGTGACCATCCGCCGGACCCGGGGCGGCCGCCGCCTTCGGCGTCCGGGATCCGGTGGCCGCGGGGAGCGGACTTGACGGAATCTCCGCAGCCGCATCACCCCGCCCGGCCGGGTCGGGGCCTCGGCGATCGCTTCGCGGCCCTCGTGACGCTGGAGCCCGGCGAGGGGCGCGCCGTGACCCTCGCCTTCGCCTTCTTCGCCTGCATCCTCGCCTCCAACAGCATCCTGAAGCCCGTACGCGAGAGCATCGCCACGGCCTTCGCGGGGCGGCAGCTCAGCGTTTCCTTCCTCGGGACGTTCCTCGCCTCGCTGGCGGTCATTCCCGTCTACACGTTCTGCGTCGCCCGCCTCCGCCGCTCGACCTTCGTGACCGCCGTCTACCGCGTGGCCGGGCTCGTGCTCCTCGGTTTCTGGGTGCTTCTCCGCGCGCTGGAGGGCCGACCCTCCCGCGGAGCGGCGATGGCCTACTTCGTCTTCGCCAGCGTCTTCAACGTCTACGCCGTGACGCTCTTCTGGAGCGTGGCCGCGGACGTGTTCCGTCCCGGCCAGGCGCGCCGGCTCTTCCCCTTCATCGCGGCGGGTGGCACGGCGGGCGGTCTCCTCGGATCGCTGCTCACGGTCCTCTTTGCCGGGTCCCTCGGAACGGTGAATCTCCTGCTCCTTCCCGTGGCTCTCGTGGAGGTCGCCGCGCTCCTCGCGCGCCGTCTCCGCCGGGACGCAGGGGGCGCGGAGCGCGTCGCGGAGTCGCCCGGCGACAGCGCCCACCGCGAGGCGCCGCTCGGCGGCCGCATCGCCGACGGCGCGCGGCTCGTCGCGAAGTCGCCCTACCTCCTCGGTCTCGCGGCCTACCTCTTCCTCGCCACGCTGAGCGGGACCTTCGGATATTTCCAGCAGACGGCCATCGTGCGCGCCTCCGTCGCGGACGCGGCGGCGCGGACGCGACTTTTCGGGGCCATGGACCTCGCGGTGCAGGCCCTCACCCTTATCGGTCAGGGCTATCTCACGACCCGCATCATCCGGCGCTTCGGGCTTGGCGCCGCGCTCCTCGTTCTGCCGCTCTGCCACGTCGTCACGTTCGCCGCCATGGGGGCGCTGCCGGTCCTCGCCGTTCTCGTGGTCGCCCAGGTCCTCCGCCGGGCCGTGGGCTATGGCGTGGCCACGCCCTCCCGCGAAGCCCTCTATGCCGTCGTGACTCGGGACGAGAAGTACAAGGCCAAGGGTTTCATCGACACGGTGATCTTCCGCGGAGGCGACGTCGTGAGCGCGTTCCTCTACGACGGGCTGGCGGCGCTTGGCCTCGGGCTCGGCGCCCTCGCGGCGGTCATCGCGCCGGCGGGCCTCGCCTGGGCCGCCGTGGGCCGCCGGCTCGCCCGGGAGAACGCTGCGCGCGTCGCCGCGCCTCCCGCCGCGGATTCCTGAACCCGGCCACGGGGGCGTCAGCGCGGCGCGGCGAGGCGGGCCATCGCGGCCTCGGCGGCGATGCGGCCGAAGGCGGGCCATGGGCTGCGGCGCAGGACCTCGGTCCAGATCTCCCGGGCGCGGGCCTCGCGGCCGCTCGCGAGGTGCCAGAAACCGACACCCGCGCCGATGGTCGCGAGATCCGTGCCGTCGGCGCCGGCGCGGGCGGAATCCCAGAGATCATCGGGGCGGATCTCCGACTTCCAGGCCTGCACGAGCTTCCGGTAGGCGTGATTCTCGATGACGTCGGCATCGCTCCGGACCTGGTCGAGGGCGGCGCGGGCGTCGTCGTGGCGGCCGAGGCGGCGGAGCGTGAGGTAGAGCCAGTGCGTGACCGACACGAGGGCGTCGGGGTTCGTCGAGTGGGTGCGGCAGGTCTCGAAAGCCGCGGCGGCAGACGCGAAGTCGGCGCGGAGGAAGTGCGCGAGGCCGAGGTGGTAGTGGACGCTCTGCTTCAGCGTGTCGAGGATGACGTTCCGGGGGTTCGGGTTGACGGGAGGCTCCTCCTCGTCCGCCATGTGCTCGGAAAGCTCCGCGGCCCGGGCGAGATCGGCCACGGCGAGGTCGAACCGGCGGAGCGTGATGAACCGGTGGCCGCGATGGCGCAGGATCCGCGGATCCTCCGGGAAGCGCCCGAGGGCCCGCGTGAAGATCTCCACGGAGTCCCGGAAGCGGCCGAGCGCGGCAGCGCGGCGCCCGTACCAGATCCACGCTCCGAGATCGCCGGGGCCCGCCTCGGCGGCTGCCCTCGCCCGTTCGAACTGGGTCTCCCGGCGGACCCGCTCCTCGTCCGGAAGGGGGAGGCGGCGGAGATCCTCGCCGAGGAGCGAGCGTGTCTCGGTCTCTCCGGCGGAGCCCGCTCGGGTCTCCTGGGGCAGGGCCCCGGGACCGGCGACGAGGAGTATCGCGGCGAACCTGGAGATCGCACGGGCGGACATGGGGTCCCTCCATCGTTCCACGGCGACATCGTACACGGGCCCGGCGGGGTCGGGGAGCCGCGACGTCGAAAGGCGGCCCTGTTCGGATACAGTGGCCGCCGGGCGGCGCCGCGGCCGGCTCCCGCCCCGAGAACGGAACGGAGACACGATGGTGCCCTGTCTCGGCCTGCGCCTGTCCGTCCAGATGTTCCTCCAGTTCGCCATCTGGGGCTCCTGGGCGCCCATGCTCGCCGTCCACCTCGCGGATCTCGGATTCACCGCGGGGGAGCGGGCGAACATCCTCTCGACGGCGCCGCTCGCGACGATCATCGCGCCGCTGTTCGCCGGACAACTCGCCGACCGTCGCTTCGCCACCGAGCGATTCCTCGGCGTGAGCTACCTCGCCTCCGCGGCCCTCTTCTGGGTCGCGGGGACGGTCCGGGATCCGGCGCTGTTCCTCTGGGTGGCCCTCGCCGCCTGCCTCGCCTTCTTCCCGACGCTCGGGCTCGCCAATGCCCTGTCGTTCCGCCACATGACGGACCCCCGCCGCCAGTTCCCCGTGGTCCGGGTCTTCGGCACCATCGGGTGGATCGCCGCGGCGCTCGCGCTCACGTTCTGGATGAAGACGTACGACCGTCCGGCGGGCGACTGCCTCAGGCTCGCCGCGGTGTTCGCTTTCCTGAACGGCCTCTACAGCTTCACGCTGCCCCACACGCCGCCCCGGCGGGAGGGTGTCGAGAGGTTCGCCTTCCTGAGGGCGCTCGGGATGCTCCGGGATCCCTCCTTCGCCATCTTCCTGACCCTCGCCTTCCTCCTCCTCGCCCTCGCGACCTTCTACTACTTCCAGGCCTCCGTGTTCTTCCGCGCCGTGGGGATCGCCGACTCCGATATCCCCTGGGTCATGGGCATCGGGCAGGTCATGGAGATCGCGTCCATGTTCCTCCTGTCCGTCGCCTACAGGCGGCTCGGCGTCCGGACGACCATGGCCATCGGGATCGCCGCGTGGACGCTCCGCTTCATCATCTTCTCCGTCGGGGCGCCCGTGGCCCTCGTCGTGGGCGCCCAGGCCCTCCACGGCCTCTGCTTCGCCTTCGCCATCGCGGCGGCCATGATCTACGTCGAGCGGATCTGCCCGCCCGATGCGCGGGGCAGCGCCCAGAGCCTGCTCACCCTCGCGACCTACGGACTCGGGATGCTGGCGGGCGGGCAGCTCGGCGGCCTCGTCGAGAGGCGCTTCACCACGGCCGCCGCGGAGGGCGCCGCTCGCGCCACCGTCCAGTGGTCGGGATTCTGGCTCGTGCCCGCGGTGGGATGCGGCGCCATCCTCGTCGTGTTCCTCCTCGCCTTCCGGTCGCGGGAGCCGTCGGGCGATCCGGCCCGCGCTGCGGCGCGGCCGGCCTGATCGCGCGCGCCGCGCCCGGCGGCGGCGGCCGGATTCCCTTTGACCGCGCGCGCGCCGGCCGCTAAATAGAGGCGCGGATCCCCCATGGAGGCACCCATGAGCACCCAGGATATCTCCCGGCGGACCTTCCTCGCCGGTGCGGCAGCGGGCATGACGTCGCTGGCGCTCGCGCGTCCGGTCCTCGGCGCCAACGACAGGATCGGCGTCGGGCTCATCGGGTGCGGCGGTCAGGGCACGTACCACCTCACGAAGCTCGCGAAGAACCCCGCCGTGGAGGTGGTCGGCGTCTGCGACGTCTTCACGCCGCGCCTGGAGAACGCGGAGTCGATCTCGAAGGCCCGCGGCTACCACGACTACCGGGAGCTTCTCGCGCGCCGCGAGCTCCACGCCGTGTGGATCGCCACACCCGATCACTGGCACGCGCCCATGGCCATCGAAGCGATGGAGTCGGGGAAGGACGTGTACCTCGAGAAGCCCATGGCTCTCCACTGGCAGGAGGCGCGGGACATCTACCGCACGTCGCTGCGCACGAAGCGCGTGATCCAGGTGGGATCCCAGTCCTGCTCCCGGCCGCTTTACTGGAAGGCCCGGGAGCTCATCCGGGGCGGGCGCGTCGGGAAGCTCGTCTGGAGCCAGACCTCCATCGCGAGGAACCTGAAGGACGGGGACTGGAACTGGCCCATCGATCTCAGGGCGAACTCCTCGAACCTCGACTGGAAGGCCTTCCTCGGACCGGCGCCGCAGCGACCCTACGACCCGGAGCGCTTCTTCCGCTGGCGCAAGTACTGGGACTACTCGGGCGGCATCGCGACGGACCTCTACGTCCACGTCCTCCATGCCCTCTCGGTGGCCATCGGGCCCGAGTTCCCGGCGCGCGTCGTGGCGGGGGGCGGCGTCTTCGTGCACCGGGACCGCGAGACGCCCGACACCTTCCACACGATCATCGACTACCCGAGCGGGCACAGCGTCGTCATCGCCGGGTCGCAGGCCAACGAGCAGGGGCTTCCCGTGGTGGTCCGCGGCCACGAGGCCACGATGTACCTCGGCGGCTCGGGAGGCGACATCGTGATCCGGCCGGAACGGATCTTCGGAGGCGAGGACGTGACGATCCGCACTCCGGAGATCGGAGACGATATCGCCGCGCACCACGAGAACTTCCTCGACTGCGTGCGCCGGCGGGATCCCGCGACGAACTGCTCGGCGGAGCTCGGCTACAAGGTGGACGTGGCCATCGACCTCGCCGTCGAGTCCTACCGGAACAACCGGGCGTGCCGGTTCGATCCGGCGCGGGAAGACGTCATCGGCTGAACCCGGATCCGCCGCCCATGGCCGAAGAGCTCTTCGCGCTCTCGCGCCTCCTCATGGGGACGGAGTTCCGTCTCCTCCTCGCCGGGCAGGACGTGGGGCGGCTGCGCTCCGCCGCGGAGGAGGCGCTGGATGCCGTCGAGCGGATCGAGCTCGAGATCTCACCCTTCCTCCACGGAAGCGGCGTGTCGAGGCTCAATCGGGCTGCGGGGACGGGTGCCGTCGTGGTGGATGGCCGACTCCTCCGCCTCCTCCGCCGCGCCGTGGAGATTCGCGACCTCACCGGCGGCGCGTTCGACGTCACGGCGACGTCGGCCGCGGGTGCCCGGGTGTCTTCCCTCCGGATCGACGAGGCGGCGTGCACGGCGACGATCACGGATCCTGCCGGCGCCGTGGACCCCGGCGGGATCGGCAAGGGCTTCGCTCTCGACGAGGCGGCGGCGCTCCTGCGGCGGCGTGGCGTCACGCGCGCGCTCCTGTCGGCGGGCGAGAGCACGGTGCTCGCTCTCGGAACCTGGCCGGTCGGGCTTGCCGACCCGGAGCGGCCGGGAGAGCGCCTCGCTCGCTTTCGGCTCCGCGACGCTGCCCTTTCGGCGTCGGCCCCCCTCGGGCGCGCCGGCGCGGACAGGGCTCCGGACAGGAAGCCCATCGTCGATCCGAGGAGCGGGAGGCCGGCCCCGTGGCCCGGCGCCTTCGCCCTCTCCCCGGACGCCGCCACCTCCGATGCCCTCGCCACTGCGTTTGCCGTCCTCGGTCCCGCGGACATGCGGCGCGCCGTCGGGGGCCTTCCCGGGACGGGCGGTGCCGTCCTGGCGGGAGGACGTCTCCACCGATCGGGGGCCCTCAGAACGCTGGAACGGGCCCGGGACCCCGCGCGGGACGGGGTCCGGCGAGCGGCGGTCGGACGCCGGACCTTCCTCGCCACGGCGGCCTCGGCGGCGGCCGCCTTCGCCGCGGGGCTTCTGCCGGCCGCGCGCGCGAACGCCGGTGGTGGCGACGATGTGCGCCTCGCCGTCGTCGGCACGGGCGAGCACGGCCGGGTCCTCCTGCGCGAGCTCGGCGGGATGAAGGGCGTGCGGATCGCCGCCGTGTGCGACACGGATCGCGCCGCCGCCGCGAAGGGGGCGGAGATCGCGGGGCGAGGCGTCGAGATCTACGGTGACTGGAAGGAGCTCCTCGAGGAGGAGCCGGACCTCGACGGCGTCGTCGTCGCGACGCCGACGCACCGCCACGCGCCTGTCGTCATGGCCGCCCTTGCGGCGGGCCGCCACGTCTACGTGGAGGCTCCGGTGGCGCGGACGGCGGCGGAGGCGCGGGACATCGCGCGGGCGGCGTCCGCGGCGAAGCGCATCGTCGCGACGGGGCATCACCGCCGCGTGAGCGAGCTCTACCGCCACGCCCTCAAGCATGCCCGAAGCGGCGCCATCGGCGAGATCCTGAGGATCCGCTCGCAGTGGCACAGGAAGGAGAGCTGGCGGCGGATCGCGGACGGAGGTCGCTCCGAGGAGGACGTGAACTGGCGCCTTCTCCGGAAGTCCTCGGGAGGACTCCTTCTCGAGCGGGGCGTCCACGCCGTCGACCTCGCGTGCTGGTACCTCGACGCCCTGCCGGACGCCGTAACGGGTCTCGGCACCGCCGGGCTCTGGAAGGACGGTCGCGACGTCGACGACAACGTCGAGGCCCTCATCTCCTTCCCGGGCGGGCGGCAGGTGGCCATCTCCTGCTCGCTCACGAGCTCCCACGGCGGTGACTTCGACCTCATCATGGGCACCGCCGGCAGCATCCTCATCCTGCGGGAGCGGAAGGGCCTCCTCTTCAAGGAGGCAGACGCGGTGGCCCAGGGCTGGGAGGCCTACGCGAGGAGCGAGGTCCTCGGGGAGGCGCGGGGGCTCGTCCTCGACGTCAACGCGACGAAGTACAAGGTCCACCTCGAGGGCGAGACGCTCCACGACGGAGCTTCGCCCGATTTCCGATCCACGCTGGCCGCCTTCGTGCTGGCGATCCGGGAGGGGACGAACCCCCCGGGGGACATCCGGGCCGGCGCGCGCGCCGTCGTCGTCGCCGCGGCCGCCGAGGAGGCCCTCCGTATCGGGACCGTTCCACGATTCGCGCCCCAGGATTTCGAGATCTGACATGAGAACCCTGCTTGCGCTCGCGTGTCTCGCCACCCTGCTCCCGGCCCAGGAACCGACCGCCGGGGACATCCGCGCCCTGGCGGCGAATGTCCGGAGCTACCCCGCGAAGTTCTCCCTCGTGGCGGAGGGGCGGGCGGCCGTGGACGCGCTCCTCGCCCAGGTCGAGCACGCCGATCCCTGGGTGGCGCACGAGTCCCGCTCGGCGCTCCGATGGATCGTCAACTACGCCCTCGAGGCTGCCGCCAGGGTGCGACAGGCCGACCGCCCCTCCCGCGAGGCCGCGGAGGGCGAGGTCGTCATGCTCATCAACACGCTCGCGCCCTGGACGGGACCCGAGCGTCCGGCGGCGACGCGGTGCTTCGCCGCCGAGCTGCTCGGGGAGACGGGAGCGCCCGGAGCTATCCCTCCTCTCTCGCGCATGCTGCCGGACGACCCCGTGCGGGCGGCGGCCATCTCCGCCCTCGCCCGCATCCGCGATCCCAGGTCCACACGGGTGCTCCTCGAGTCCCTTGGCGCCGCGCCCGAGGCGGCGCGCCGGGAGATCCTCGCGGCCCTGGCGGAGAAGGGCGACAGGTCCGCCGTTCCGGCGATCCACGGGATCATCGAGGAGGGCGGGCCCCTGCTGCCGGAGGCCCTGATGGCGCTCGGCGCCCTCGGAGACGCCTCGATGCTGCCCGCCCTCGTGCCGCGCGTCGCATCCGGGTCGGACGCGGAGGCCGCGGCGGCCTTCGATGCCCTGCTCCGCATCGGCGCGCGGCTCGGCTGCACGGCGGCCGCCGCGGAGGTCTGCGCGGCCGCCCTCGGGGCGGCGCGGACGCCGAAGGACCGGATCCGCGCCCTCGCGGGCCTCGACCGCGCGCGGCACCAGGCCGGACTCGATGCGGTGAGGAGGGCCCTCGGCGATGCGGATCCCGGCGTGGCTGCGGCGGCGACGCGGGCTGCCGTGTCCACCGCGGAGACTCTCCT
>CAYQRN010000045.1:0-25296 GCA_964419995.1 uncultured Planctomycetia bacterium | reverse complement strand
GGAAATCCTCGCGGGCCCGGAGGGAGTCTGTGCCCGGCACGCCCCGTTGCCCCTCCCAGGCATGGGGCGGAGGGTGTCCCGTAGCGGAGAGAAATGTCTCGTAGTGGCCGACGGTCACCTCGAAACGGTCGATGAAACAGGCCGGAACATCGATGACCCCGCCGCCGGGGACCACCCGGCGGAGCGGCCCCCCTGGAACGCGCACCATGTCGGAGACGTCCGTCTCGACGCAGGGGACCCGAACGGGGGGGATGCCGAACGTGATGGCGGCGATCAGAGCCGCTGGCACTCCCGCGATGAGAACGGCGCGGGCGAGCCGCCGGCGCCGGGACGGGGTTCCGCGCCCGACATCGGCGGCGGGGGTCTCCCGGGTCCCGTTCATCCCCGGGCTCCGACGGCGGGGCCTCGCGGCCCGTGCCGGCGGGGGGCCGCGCGCCTTGCGTTCACTTGGCCGTGAGGACGACGAGCTCGACGCGCCGATTCTTCGCCATCCCCGCCGGCGAGGCATTGTCGGCCACGGGCCGGTGCTCCCCGAAGCCCGCGTAGCTCACGCGCGCGGCATCGACGCCTTCCCGCACGAGGAAGTCGGCCACATGGAGCGCGCGGACTCCCGAGAGCTGGAGATTGCCGAGAGGAAACTCCCGGATCGTGTTCACGACGGGCTGGGTATCCGTGTGCCCCTCGACGCGAATGGACTCCGAAGCCACCTTGAGCCGCGCCACGATCTCCCGGAGGAGCTTCGCGCCCTCGGGGCGGATCCGCGCCTGCCCCGTCTCGAAGAGGAGCGTGCCCTCGACGCTGTAGGCGTAGCCCTCGGGATGCGCGGAGACCGTGACGCCGTTCGAGAGCGTCCCGAAGCGCCGGTCGAGGTCGGCAAGCCGATTCTCGAGATCGCCCACGTTCTTCGCGTAGGACTCGGCCTGGCTCCGGAATCGCTCCACCTCGGCCTGCAGCACCGCCACGTCGGTGCCGAGCTTGCGGTTCGCCGCCGTGAGCTCGTCGTTCTCGCGACGCAACCGGGACAACACCCGGTCCTGGCTCTTCACATCCTCGACGGCACGGGATTCCGCCGTGCTGGCGCAGGACGGAAGAAGCGCGAAACCCGCGGCCACGGAAAGCACGAGGACTGCGGACGAACGTTTCGGACGCTGCATGCTGCCTCCCCGACCGGCATCTCGGGACCGGTCGACCCTCCGGCGCCGCGCGGCCGCCGCCGCGCGCGCCGCGCCGGAGGACGGGGCTTCGCCCACCCCGACCCCCGGGTTGACGGTTGCGACTATCGATTCGCCTCGGCGGAGGGGTAGGACTGCTCGGAGAACCACTTCTCCGCGCTTTCGGACAGCCCCTTCGTGATCGCCCCCGAGCGGCCCTCGGAGACGTCTTTCACGAAGGCCACGCCCCAGAGCATGACGAGCGTGGTGACCATGATGGCGACCATGCCGAGCATCGAGATCTCTCCCGGTGCGCGGGTCGGCTTCACCATCGTCTGGCTGCGCGTGGACGTCCGCCGCACCGAGGCCGAGGAGGAGGACGACGAGGTCGAGGAACGGATCGACGTCGAGGACGTCGACTTCCCCTGGGCCTTCCTGGGCTCCGACTGGGGCTTCTTCGACGTGGCGGCCGTGCTCTGGGCCTTCTTCTTCTCGTCGATGAAGGTGTCCTCGTTCGAGATCTGGGCGGTCCGCATGCCGGCGTCGTCGCCGAGCTTGAGATCGTCCTCATCGAAGAGGAGGTCGTCGGTGAGCGTGTCGCCCGACTCTTCGGTGAACTGGATCGTCTTGCCCGTGTCCTTCTTGAGACGATCGACGTCCTCCCGCCGGAACTTCATCCGCTCACCGTCGCGGAAGGCGCGGATCTCTCCCTCCGACACGAGGCGCCGAAGCTCCTCGTCCTTGAGCTTGAGCTCCTTGAGAGCCTTGTCGAACGAGAGGAAGTCTTCCTTTTCGGCCATCGCAGTCCTGTCTCCTGCTTCGTCCTGTCCCGTGATTCCCGGTTTCTTCTCCCGCGCCACCCGCCGTCGGTCAGTCCTTCCGGTGCTCCGACCGCCCGGACGGACGCGACTCCGCGCGGGAGGCGTCGTTCCGCTCGGACCACCCGCGCTCGAGGTCGAACGGCCGCATCCCGGCCTCCGACTGATCGCGGTAGGTCATCAGTTTGAAATCGTACTCGATCCGGCGCGCTCCGACCAGCTCCACCCCTTTTCCACCGTCGCTCCGGTAGACGGAAAGCTGCTTCTGCCGGGTGTCCACGAGCCAGAGAACAGACGTCCCGGACCCGACGACGCCGGTGACCGCGATCATCTCGCGGTCGCCATCGCTGTCCGCCCCGAGGGCATTGCTGCTCCGGAGAAGGCCGGGGATGACGGCCACCAAGAGAGCCAGAACGGCCCCGGCGACGAAGGAAGCAGTGCGACTTTTCATGGATATCTCCGTAGCTGCAACTCGTTATACAATAAACTCTTACGATCTATCATCGCTCGCCGGAGGGAAGTGGAGGGTGAAGGTCGTCCCGGCGCCCTTCTCGGACTCCACGTCGATGGTGCCGCCGTGGGCCGTGACGATGTGGTGGACGATGGCGAGGCCGAGCCCGGTCCCCTCCCCCACCTCCTTGGTCGTGAAGAAGAGGTCGAAGGCCCTCTCCCTCTCTTCGGGCGTCATCCCCGCACCGTCGTCGGCCACCGAGAGCACGACCTCGCCGCCGGGGGAGCGCGCCCCGGAGATCCGGATCCGCCCGCCGGGGGCGACGGCGTCCGCCGCGTTGATGAGCAGGTTGAGCAGGACCTGCGAGAGCTCGTGGAGATCGCCGAAGATGACCAGGTCCTCGGGGACGTCGAGTTCCACGGCCACGGACTTCCGCGCCAGCCGGTGAGCGACGAGGGCCTGGGCGCGCCGCGCGGCATCCGCCACGGCGAAGGGTGCGGGGGCGGCGGCGCGGGGACTTGACCGCAGCACCTTCTTCACTGTCTCCTCGATGCGGCGGAGTCCGTCCTCCACGATGTCCCAGTAGACGTCCGTCCGATCCGGGGGCAGCGTGCCGTCGCGGAGCTTCCGCACGGCGTTGACGACGCCTCCGAGAGGATTGTTGATCTCGTGGGCGATCCCCGCGGCGAGGGTTCCCATCGCCGCGAGGCGCTGCGCGATGACGAGCCGCTTCTCGACGCGGCGCATCGACTCGGTGGCCCGCGCGACGCGGTCCTCGAGCTCCGTCTGGTAACCCGCGACATCCGCCATCATCTGGTTGAACGATTCGACGAGACGGCCGATCTCGTCGTTCCGCTGCGGGAGGGGAATGCTCCGCGAGTAGTCGCGGCGCGCCACCCTTCGCGCGAAGGCCGCGATGACCTCCACGGGGCGCAGGAGCGCCCCCGAGAGCACGAGATACAGGGTGACGCCGAAGACGAGCATGGCGGGCACGACGACGGCCAGCACGGTCTTCATGGGCGCGATGGGGTCCCAGAGCGACACGGCCAGCGTCCGGAGCCGGAAGCACAGCGCGCCGAAACGCCGCCCGTCCACCGTGAGCGGCGTCGCGACGAAGTCGCCGTCCACCGCCAGGCGATCCTCCTCGCGGCAGGCGGACACGAGCCGCTCGAGACGCCGGCGGTCCAGTTCCTCGGGCCGGAAGATGAGGCGCGGGCGCAGGTTGTACAGGGGGCCGAGCGCGGTGACCGCGCCCTCCCCCCCGACGCGCACGAGGACCGCCCGTTCGACGTACTTCGCGACCTCATCCCCGTCCCAGAAGCGGCTGTCGTCGGCGAGGTGGACGGGCAGGAGATCCTCCGCCATGCCGCGGCGGCGCAGCTCGACGGCATGCCGGTGGAGATCGGCCTCCACGATGAGCCGGAACTGGGAACCCACGACATCGAGGGTCCGCTCCCGGATCTGCCGCTCGTGAAGCGCGAAACGGCCTCGGACGCCGCCCGACTCCGAGAGCAGGACGACGAGCACGGCGAGCAGCGTCGTCAGGTCGATGGCGAGAAGGGCGAGGACGACCTTCCGGCGAAGCGTCACGCGGCGCGGCTCCGGCCGGGGAACCGGAGCCTGACGGTGCGGGTCCCGCCCCCGGCCGGCGCTCCGCGGTTCATGCTACCCGCCTCCGATCCGATCCTGGAGCTTGAGGAGCGGCAGGAAGAGCGCGATGACGATGAAGCCCACGATGACGCCCATGATGATGATGAGGGCCGGCTCGAGGATGGAGACCATGGCGCCGACGCGCACGTCGACTTCCTCGTCATAGGTGTCGGCGACCTTCATGAGCATGCGGTCGAGCTCGCCGGTCTCCTCGCCGACGTCGATCATGTTGACGACCATGTCGTCGAAGATGCCGCTCTCCCCGAGGGGCTCGGCGATGGGCTCGCCTTCCTTCACCGCGGCGTGGACGCGCTCGATGGCGTCGACGACGTGGACGTTGGTGGCGGCGCCCTTCACGATCTCGAGGCTCTGGAGCAGAGGGACGCCGCTGGCCGAGAGGGTTCCGAGCGTGCGGGCCACGCGGGAGACCTGGGCCTTGCAGGCGATGTCGCCGAAGAGCGGGAAGCGGAGCCGGATCCGGTCGAGGACGCGGCGCCCGCCGCGGGAGCGCGCCACGGCCCAGAACAGCAGGAAGAGGATGAGCGGCGCGCCGGGAATGGCATACCAGTGCCGCACGAGCCACGTGGACGTCGAGATGAGCGCCTGGGTGACCGCCGGAAGATCCTCGCCGAGGTCCCGGAAGATCTCGCTGAACTTCGGGATGACGTAGACCATGACGAAGGTGAGCACGCCGAGGGCGAAGAGCACGACGAAGAGCGGGTACATGAGCGCGCCGCGGATACGCTTCGTGAGACGTTCGCTCTTCTCCATGAAGTCGGCGAGCCGGCGGAAGATCGTCGTGAGGACGCCGCCCACCTCGCCGGCCTTCACCATGTTGACGTAGAGGTCGTCGAAGACCTTCGGGTGCTTGGCGAGGGACTCGGAGAGCGTGCTTCCTCCCTCCACGTCCTCGCCCACGGCCGCGATGACGTCCTTGAACGCGCCCGCCGGCATCTGGCCGCCGAGGATCCGGAGGCTTCGCAGGATCGGCAGGCCCGCGTCGAGCAGAGTGGCGAGCTGCGACGTGAACTGGGCCCGCGCGGCCCGGGACACGCGCCGGCGCGCGAAGGCCCTGCGTCCCGCGGGGGCCTTCTCCGCGGCCGCCGCGGCCGGCGCCTTCTCGGCGCGCCGCTCCCGCCTCTTCAGCTTCTCGGGCATGGTGACGTGTCTCCGCTCGATTCTCCGGCGGGCGCCGTCCGGCCGCTCCGGCGCGACGCCCCGAGTCTACGAAATCGCTCTGCCCCCCGTTAGCCCGGATGGTCCAGCGCGCCGTCGCGGCGCACCGGATTGTCCGGGTCAGAGGGAGCCGACGGTCTCCCGGATGACCTCCTCGGGGGTCGTGAGGCCGTCGAAGATGCCCATGAGCCCGCTCTGGCGGAGCGACTGCATGCCCTGCTCGAGGGCGAGGGCCCGGAGGCGGGATGTCGTGACGTCCCCGACGATGGCCTCCCGGAGGGGATCGGTGACCACCATGATCTCGAAGAGAGCCATGCGGCCGCGGTAGCCGGTGCCATGACAGGTCTCGCACCCCCGCCCCGCCGCGAACTTGCGGCCGCCGAGATCCGCGGGCCGGATCTCGAGCTCCCGGAGGACCTCGTCGGGGGGCTCGTACCACGTCCGGCACGCGGTGCAGACGCGCCGCACGAGCCGCTGCGCCACCACGGCCTCGAGGGTCGCGGCGATGAGATACGACGCGACGCCGATGTCGAGGAGGCGCGTGATGGCCGACGGCGCGTCGTTGGTGTGGAGCGTCGAGAAGACGACGTGTCCCGTGAGGGAAGCCTCCACGGCGATCCGCGCCGTCTCCGCGTCCCGGATCTCGCCCACGAGGATCATGTCCGGGTCCTGCCGCAGGATGGAGCGCAGGCACGTTGCGTAGCCGACGCCGATCTCCTCGTTGACCTGGACCTGGATGATGCCGTCGAGGTCGTACTCGACCGGATCCTCCGTCGTGATGATCTTCAGGGCGTCCGAGTTGGCGTGGTTGAGCAGCGAGTAAAGCGTCGTCGTCTTCCCCGATCCCGTGGGGCCCGTGACGAGCACGATGCCGTGGGGCAGTTCCGCGAACCGCTTGACGAGGGCGATCTCGGACTCGCGGAGTCCGATGTTCGTGAGGTCGAGGGACACGACGCTCCGGTCGAGGACCCGGAGCACGCAGGACTCGCCGAACATCGTCGGCAGGGTCGAGACGCGGATGTCCACGGGGCGGCCGCCGACCATGAGGTCGATGCGCCCGTCCTGGGGGATGCGCGTCTCGGCGATATCGAGGTTCGCGAGGACCTTGATGCGCGAGATGAGCGCCACCGCGAGGTGCCGGGGCGGGGACCTGAGCTCGAAGAGGACGCCGTCCACCCGGTAGCGGAGCTTGAACTCCTCCTCGAAGGGCTCGAAGTGGATGTCGCTCGACTTGTCCCGGATCGCCGTGAAGAGGATGTAGTTGAGGAGCTTCACGATGGGCGCCGACTTGGCCAGGGCTTCGGCGTCGTCGATGCTGGATCCGAGCCCCTTCGACTCCTTCTCGATGGCGTCGAGGATCGTGTCCATCGACTCCTCGCGGGCGCCGTAGTAACGGCGGATCGCCTCGTCGATCTCCACGTCCGGCGCCACCGCCCCCTCCACGGGGACGCTGGCCATGAAGCGGATGTCGTCGAGCACCGAGGCGTTCATCGGATCCGCGAGGGCCACCCGCAGCGTCCCCTCGGCGAAGGCGTAGGGCACGACGCGGAAGGCCGTGGCCGTCTGCGCGTCGATGCGCGCGATGACGTCCGCGGGGATCGTGCGCCCGCGGAGGCTCACGACGGCGAGCCCCGCCTGGGCGGCCAGGGCCTCGGAGAGGTCGGCCTCCGTGACGAAGCCCTTCGCCACGAGGATGCGTCCGAACTGCCCCCCGGCGCGGCGCTGCTCGGTCAGGGCCTCCTGGATCTGGCCCTCCTTGACCTTGCGCTGCTCCTTCAGGATCTGCCCGATGAGCTTCCGTTTCTCGAAGGCCGGCATGGACCCGATCCTATCCCTGGCCCGCGGCGCCGAGCCGCTCCGCCATCTCGCCGGGGTTCTGCGCGAGGCCGAGGGCGCTCTCCCGCGAGATGCGTCCGCCCCGGAGGAGTTCGAGGAGGTGATCGTCGAGGAGACGCATGCCGCGCTTCTTCCCCGTCTGGATATCCGAGAGGATCTTGAACGTCTCGCCCTTGCGGATGTGGTTCTCGATGGCCGGCGTGTTGACCATGAACTCGAAGGCGGCCACGACGCCCTCCCGGTCGACCCGCGGGATGAGGACCTGGGACAGGACGGCGACGATGGAGAGCGCGAGCTGAGTCCGGATCTGCTCCTGCTGTTCCTTCGGGAACGAATCGATGATCCGGTCCACGGTGCGGGCCGCGCCCGTCGTGTGCAGCGTTCCGAAGACGAGGTGTCCGGTTTCCGCGGCCGTGATGGCCGTCGCGATCGTGTCGAGGTCCCGCATCTCGCCGAGCATGATGACGTCGGGATCCTGCCGGAGCGCCCGACGCATGGCCTCTGCGAAGGTGGGGACATCGCTCCCGAGCTCGCGCTGCGTGATGATGGACTGCTTGTGGGAGTGGTAGTACTCGATGGGATCCTCGACCGTCACGATGTGCCGATCGAAGTTCGTGTTGATGTAGTCGATCATCGTGGCGAGGGTCGTCGTCTTGCCGGACCCGGTGGGGCCCGTGACGAGGAAGAGACCCCGCGGCCGCGTCAGCAGGTCCTTGACGGCCTCCGGAAGCCCGATCTGCTCGAAGGTCAGGAGCCGCGTCGGGATGAGGCGGAGGGCGCCCCCGTAGAAGCCCTTCTGCCGGTAGACGCTGACGCGGAAGCGGCCGAGCGTCTCGAAGGGGTAGGCGAAGTCCACGGTCCCCTTCTCCTCGAGCTCCGGGAGCAGCCGCTCGGGCACGATGGAGAGGCAGAGGGCCTCGGTCTCCGCCGGCTTCAGGGGCTCCGGAGCCACGTCCCGGAGCCGGCCGTGGATCCGCAGCGTCGGCGGGCGCCCCGTCGTGATATGGAGATCGGAAGCGCCACGCTCGATGCAGAGGCGCATGAGGCGCTGGATGTCGGTCACGTCAGGTCCTCCGTCTCCGCCCGCGTCATGCCCCCGCCTCCTGTCCCGCCACCCGCAGGACCTCGTCGAGCGACGTGAGGCCGCGGAGCGCCTTCCGGATCCCGTCGGAGCGGAGGGAGCCCATCCCGCCCGTGAGACGCGCCTGTTCGGCCAGCAGGGAGGCGGGCGCGCGCCGGAAGGTGAGATCGCGAAGCTCCGTGGACATCTCGAGAAGCTCGAAGATCCCGATGCGGCCCCGATAGCCGGTCCCGTGGCACGCCGGGCAGCCGGCGGGACGGAAGAGCGTGGCCCCCGCGACATCCTCCGCGCGGAGCCCGGCGACGAGGAGTTCCGCCGGCTCCGGAACGTGGGGCACGCGGCAGTGGCGGCAGAGGGTCCGGACGAGCCGCTGGGCCATGACCGCCATGACCGAGGCGGACACGAGGAAGGGCGCCACGTTCATGTCGATGAGGCGCGTGATGGCCGAGGGCGCGTCGTTGGTGTGGAGCGTCGAGAAGACGAGGTGGCCGGTGAGGGCCGCCTGCACCGCGATGTTGGCCGTCTCCTGGTCGCGGATCTCGCCGATGAGGATGATGTTCGGCGCCTGCCGGAGCATGGCGCGGAGGATCCGCGCGAAGTCGAGCCCGATCGTGTGCTTCACCTGGCACTGGTTGATGCCCGCGATGTGGTACTCGACGGGGTTCTCCGCCGTGATGATCTTGACGTTGGGCCGGTTGAGCTCCTGCAGCGCCGCGTAGAGCGTCGTCGTCTTCCCGGATCCCGTGGGCCCCGTGACGAGGAAGATGCCGTTGGGCCGGCGGATGATGCGCTTGAACCGCACGAGGTCGTCGCCGCCGAAGCCGAGGCGCTCGAGGGACACGAGCCCCTCCGTGCGGTCGAGGAGGCGCAGCACGAGACTCTCGCCGTGGGTCGCGGGCAGCGCGGAGACGCGGATGTCGACGTCCCGGTTCAGGACCTCCGTGTTGATGCGGCCGTCCTGGGGCTTGCGCTTCTCCGCGATGTCCATGGCCGCCATGATCTTGACGCGGGACAGGAGGCTCCCCTGCAGGTGCTTCGGGTGGTCCGCCACGGTCCGGCAGACCCCGTCGATCCGGTACCGGACGCGCACGCGGTCGGCCATGGGCTCGATGTGGATGTCGCTCGCGCGGGCGCGGACGGCATCCTCGATGAACGACTGGACGAGGCGGATCACCGGGGCATCGTCGGCATCGGTCGCGGAGACCCGACCCACGGTCTCGCCGACGGTCTCGGCGTCCTTCTTCTCGACGTCGTAGTAGCGACGGAACGCCGCGCGCATCGACGACTCGGTCGTGAGGGCGGCCCGGAAGTCGAGATTGAGGAGGAAGCGGAGATTCTCGAGGTTGTAGACGGCCAGGGGATCCGTGACGGCGAGGATGACCTCCCGGCCGCTCCGCTTCACCGGGATGACGTTCATCTCCTCGGCGACGTTCTTCGGGATCGCGTCGATGACCTCCTTCGGGATCGTGCCGCGTCCGAGATCCACGAAGGGGAGGCCGCTCTGGCGGGCCAGGGCCCGGGCCACGTGCTCCTCGGTGGCATGGCCGAGCCGGACCAGCGCCTGCCCGATCCGGGTCCCCGAGCGGGCCTGGAGCGCCAGCGCTTCCTCGATCTGGCGATCGTCCACGATGCCCTGAGACTTGAGAATCTGACCGAGGGTCTGGCGCATGTCCTCCTGGCGGGGCGGGGTGGATCACGGTACCCGAGGAAAACCCGGAGCATCAAGGGAATCCCGGGAACCTCCGCGGCTTCCGGGTGCCTCCCGCCTCTGCTATCCTCCCGCTCCTCGTTCCGGTTGGGAATGGAACATGCGCCCCGGGTCCGGACGGCTCCCCCCCTTTCCGCTCCTCCTCCTCGCCCTGGCGGCAGCCTGTGCGTCGCCGCCGGTGACGGAGGAACTCGGACCCCCCTACTCCCTCAGCACCCCCCGGAACACGATCGAGTACTTCCGGGAATCCGTACGGAGGGACAGCCCTTCGAACGAGTTCCGCTGCTTCAGCGAGCGGATGAAGCGGGAGTACCGGCTCGGCTACGGGGACTACTCCCTCATCCGGGAGGACGTTCGCGAGGATCTCGAGGCCCGCTGGGGCCCGATCGAGCGTGTCCGCGTCACCGGAGAGCGGGTCATGGTCCCCGACCGGGAGGTCCAGATCACGCTCCGGGGCGCGGGGCGCGAGGAGAAGATCCTGCTCATCCGCGAGACGTTCTGGGAGGTCGTCCCGGTGGACAACGACCTCGAGACGGCCTTCGGCGACATCGGAGGAATCCCCGACGTGGCGGAGGCCGCGGAGGACGGCCTGCACGTGAGGCTGCCCCTGCGGGAGGGGGAACGGACGGACCCGGGCGCCATCCACCGGATCCTGGTCCGCAGCGACTGGAAGTTCTGGTGGCCGAGGTCCGACGCGTCGCGGGCGGACTTCGAGCGGATGGTGCGAAAGGCAAGGGCGGAGGCGACGCCGCCCGGAGGAGCGGACAGGGATCCAAGGCCATGACGAAGGGCAGGGGCGCGAAGCACGTCTACCGGTTCGGGAACGGCAGGGCCGACGGCGACGCCGGCATGAAGAACCTCCTCGGCGGGAAGGGCGCCAACATGGCCGAAATGACGCGTCTCGGCCTGCCGGTGCCGCCGGGATTCACGATCACGACGGAAGTCTGCACCCATTACTTCGAGAACGACGGCCGCTACCCGGCCACCCTCTGGAAGGAGGTCGAGGCGGGGCTCCAGTTCATCGAATCCTCCATGAAGGCGAGGCTCGGCGACGCGGAGAATCCGCTCCTCGTCTCCGTCCGCTCCGGCGCCCGCGCCTCCATGCCCGGCATGATGGACACGGTCCTCAACATCGGGCTCAACGACGTGACGGTGGAGGCTCTCGCCGCGCGATCGGGGAACCGCCGCTTCGCCTGGGACTCCTACCGGCGCTTCATCCAGATGTTCGGGGACGTCGTCCTCGGCCTCAAGCCGGAGTCCAAGGACGATCACGACCCCTTCGAGGTCATCATGGACGACCTGAAGCGCTCCCGCGGCTTCACGTCCGACCTCGACCTCGGCGTCGATGACCTCGTCCTCCTCGTCGCGCGGTTCAAGAGCGCCGTGCGGGAGCGGACGGGCCGCGACTTTCCCGCGGATCCGCGGGAGCAGATCCGCGCCGCCGTCTCCGCGGTCTTCGGCTCCTGGAACAACGACCGAGCAACGGCCTACCGCCAGATCCACGGCATCCCCCACGCCTGGGGCACCGCCGCCAACGTGCAGGCCATGGTGTTCGGCAACCTCGGCGCCACGAGCGGCACGGGCGTCCTCTTCACGCGGAACGCAGCGAGCGGCGAGAAGCAGCCCTACGGCGACTACCTCCTGAACGCCCAGGGCGAGGACGTCGTCGCGGGGATCCGGCCCACGAAGAAGATCGACGACCTCGCACGGGAGATGCCCGACGTCTACCGCCAGCTCATGACGATCTGCGGGCGGCTCGAGCGGCACTACCGCGACATGCAGGACGTCGAGTTCACGATCCAGGATGGCCGGCTCTTCATGCTCCAGTGCCGGAACGGCAAGCGTACGGCCTTCGCCGCCCTCCGCATCGCCACGGACATGGTGGCCGAGAAGCTCATCACACGGGAGGAGGCGCTCCTCCGGGTCGAACCGGCGACGCTCGAACAGATCCTGCGTCCCGTGTTCGACGTCGGCGCCCGCCGGGCGGCCGTGGAGGCGGGACGCGTCCTCGCCCGAGGCCTCAACGCCGGCCCGGGCGCCGCCAGCGGGCGTGTCGTGTTCAACGCCCCGGACGCCGCCGAGTGGGCCTCCCGCGGCGAGAAGGTCATCCTCGTCCGCATCGAGACGTCGCCCGAGGACATCAAGGGCATGGCCGCCGCCGAGGGCATCCTCACGGCTCGGGGCGGCATGACGTCCCACGCCGCCGTCGTGGGACGCCAGATGGGCAAGACGTGCGTCGTCGGCTGCGGTGACCTCGACATCGACTACCGTGCCCGCCGGATGACGGTGCGCGGCCGCACGGTCGACCAGGGCGACTGTCTCTCGCTCGACGGAGGCACCGGCGAGATCCTCGAGGGCGCCATCCCCACGATCCCGTCCGAGGTGGCGCGCGTCCTCGTCGAGCGCACGCTGGACCCGGCGGACTCGGACCTCTACCGCCGATTCGCGGCCTTCATGGGCTGGGCCGACCGGGCCCGGACACTCCGCATCCGCACCAACGCCGACCAGCCCGACCAGGCCGCCTCCGCCGTGGCCTTCGGCGCCGAGGGCATCGGCCTCTGCCGCACGGAGCACATGTTCTTCGGCGGCGACCGCATCCGCCACGTCCGAGCCATGATCCTCGCCCGCACCGAGAACGAGCGCCGCGCAGCCCTCGCCGCCCTCCTGCCGCTGCAGCGCCAGGACTTCGCGGGGATCTTCGAAGCCATGGCCGGCCGGCCCGTGACGATCCGCACGCTCGACCCGCCCCTGCACGAGTTCCTGCCGGTGACGGACCGGGACATCGCCGAGACGGCGGGGTCCATGGGCATCTCCGCCGAGGACATCCGTCGCCGGTCGGCCCAGCTCCACGAGACCAACCCGATGCTCGGGCACCGCGGCTGCCGCCTCGGCATCGTCTACCCCGAGATCACGGAGATGCAGGCCCGCGCCATCTTCCTCGCGGCCGCGGACGTCCTCGACCGGGGACTGCCCGTGAAGCCGGAGATCATGATCCCCCTCGTGGCGGACGTCAGCGAGCTCAGGAGCCAGGCGGCCCTCGTCCGGCGCGTCGCCACGGAGGTCCAGAAGGAGCGCGGGATCCGCATCCCGCACCTCATCGGCACGATGATCGAGCTTCCCCGCGCCGCGGTGACGGCCGGGGAGATCGCCCGCGAGGCCGAGTTCTTCTCCTTCGGCACCAACGACCTCACCCAGACGACCTGGGGCCTCTCCCGGGACGACGCGGGCGGGTTCCTGCAGAGCTACCGCGACCTCCGCATCATCGAGTCCGACCCCTTCTCCACCCTCGACCGGGACGGCGTGGGAGCGCTCATGCGCATCGCGGTCCGGGAAGGCCGGAGCAAGCGGCCGGGGATCAAGCTCGGCATCTGCGGCGAGCACGGAGGCGATCCGTCCTCCATCGCCTTCTGCCATGAGCTCGGCCTCGAGTACGTCTCCTGCTCCCCCTTCCGGGTGGCCATCGCCCGCCTCGCGGCGGCCCAGGCCGCGGTCCGGGAGAGGACCGCGGAAGCGGTGAAGGGGAAGACGGCGACGAAGGGAACGCGGAACGCCGCGAAGGCCGCCGCTCCGCGGAAGGTCGCGAAGGCCGCCGCTCCGCGGAAGGTCGCGAAGGCCGCCGCTCCACGGAAGGCCGCCGGCGAACGCCGCCGCCCCGCCCGCGCCGGACGATAGCCCGCCATGGCCGTTTCGATCTTCGAGCGCATCATCCGGCGCGAGGTTCCCGCGGACATCGTCCACGAGGACGACCTCTGTCTCGCCTTCCGGGACATCGCCCCGCGGGCGCCGGTGCACGTCCTCGTGATCCCGAAGAAGCCGCTCGAGAACGTCGCCCGCGCAGGAGCAGGCGACCGGGAGCTCCTCGGGCATCTCCTCCTCACGGCCGCCACCGTGGCGCGGAATCTCGGCGTCGGGGACGCATTCCGCCTCGTCATCAACAACGGGGAGGCCGCGGGCCAGTCGGTCTTCCACCTCCACGTCCACATCCTCGCCGGCCGGCCCTTCGCCTGGCCGCCGGGCTGAGATCCGGCGGCCGGAGGCTCACTGGAGCCCGAGGCGCGCGAGCAGGCCCCGTTCGCGGACGCGCCGGAGCATGAACCCGAAGAAGGCGGCGCCGAGAACGATGTACAGGATGTTGAGCGCAAACGCGGCCACGAGGGGCCGTAGCGGCACCGTCCCCGTCGCGAAGGCCTCCCTCATGCCCTGGAAGACGTGGGTCGTCGGGAGGCAGACGGCCACGGAGCGGAGGATCGGCGGCAGCGTCTCGATGGGGTAGAACACCGCCGAGACCGGCTGGATGAGGAACGGAACGCCCCACACGAGGGCCTCGGCCGCCTGCCCATATCGCAGGATGAGGGCCGACGTCGTCATGCCTACGGCCCAGCCGTACATGACGAGGGCGACGACGTAGGGCAGGAGCGCCGGGCCCGCGGAGAAGAGATTGAAGGCGTAGAGGCCGGCGGCGAGCGCGCCGAGGACGACGCACGTGATGACTGCCTTGATGACGCCGAGGAGGCACGTCGAGAGCAGGAGCTCGAACGTAGACACGGGCGCGGTGAAGATGTTCAGGATGTTGCGCGTCCAGATCTCCTCGGTGATGGCGAGGCTGATGGCCTGCTGGGCGCGGTAGTGCACATCCCAGAGGATCTGCGCGCCGAGAAGGAAGAGGAGGACGCCCGGCACGGTCACGGTCTCGAGCCAGTGCGTGACGAAGCCCCAGACGAAGAGGTCCATGACGGGCCAGAAGACAACTTCCCCCGCCCGTGCGACGCTGCGGCGGTAGAGGTAGAGGTGCCGCAGGATGAGACCGAGGACCCTGCGCCACATCAGGCCCCCTCCGGCCGGGCCGCGGGTTCGACGAGGCTGCCGTCCCGCGCGATCGTGATGAAGACGTCCTCGAGGGAGGCGGCCCCGGCGCGGCTCAGGATCTCCGGGGGGGTCCCCGCCGCCGCGATCCGCCCGCGGGTCATGAAGAGGACGCGGTCGCACATGAGTTCCACGTCGCGCATGTTGTGCGACGTGTAGACCATCGTGACGCCCCGCTCCCGCTGAAGCGCGAGGAGGCGCTCGCGGACCCGCGCGGCGATCTCCGGGTCGAGGCTCGCCGTAGGTTCGTCGAGAAAGAGGATCTCGGGGTCATTGAGGAAGGCCTTGCAGAGGTTGACGCGGGTCTGCTGGCCGGAGGAGAGGGCACCCGTGACGCTGTCGATGACGCCGGCCACGTCGAAGGCGTCGAGAAGCCGGAGGAAGCGCGCGCGATCGGGCTTCCGGCCGTAGAGCCGCGAGAAGACGCTCAGGTTCTCGTGGACCGTGAGATTCGAGGGGAGCGCCACGTAGGCCGACGAGAAGTTGGAGCGGGACAGGATGGCGCGGCGGTCCCGGGCGGGATCGAGCCCGAGGATTCGGATCCGTCCCGAGGTGGGCGTCGTGATCCCGAGCAGCAACTGGATCGTTGTCGTCTTGCCCGCCCCGTTCGGCCCGAGAAGCCCGCAGATCTCCCCGCGGGCGATGGAGAACGACACATCCCGGACGGCTTCGATGTCGCCGAATCGCTTGCAGAGGGTCTCGACCTCGATGACGGGAGGACTCAGGGACACGGGCGGACCTCCCGCGGCGCCCCGGCGGGCCATGGCGGATGGTCGCGCCGGCGCGTCACTTCTGCGCGGCCGCGGCCGCCTCGAGGACGTCCTCGGGGATATCGAAGTTGGCCCACGCGTGCTGGACGTCGTCGTGCTCGTCGAGCTCGCTCATGAGATCGAGGAGACGCTGGGCCGGACGGACATCCTCGATCCGGACGGTCGTCATCGGGATCGGGGCCAGGGCCGCGGAAACGACGGTCTGCCCGGCCGCGGCGAACGCGTCGCGGAGCGCCCGGAGGCGGTCCGGCTCCGCGGTGATCTCGAAGGTCCCCGGGGAGCCCTCGGCACGCACGTCGTCGGCGCCGGCATCGAGGGCGATCTCGACCGCACGATCCTCGTTCAGGGTGTCGCCACGGACAACCAGGACGGACTTCCTCTGGAAGAGGAAGCCGACGCACCCGCTCTCGCCGAGGTTCCCGCCGCACTTCTCGAAGATGCGCCGCACCTCCGGCGCCGTGCGGTGACGGTTGTCCGTGAGGGCCTCCACGAGAACGGCGACCCCCCCCGGACCGTAGCCCTCGTAGACCACGGTCTCCCAGTTCTCGCCTTCGCCCCCGCCCGCCCCCTTCTGGATAGCCCGCTCGATCGTGTCCTTCGGAAGCCCCTCGGCCTTGGCGGCGTCGATGGCGCAGCGGAGTCGCAGATTGCCGTCCGGATCGCCGCCGCCGGCCTTCGCGGCGGTGATGATCTGGCGCGCGAGCTTGCTGAAGAGCCGTCCGCGGCGCGCGTCCGCGACGCCCTTCTGACGCTTGATCTTCGACCAGTGAGAATGTCCGGCCATGGGTGCTGTGTCTTCCGCGGTCGTTCCGGTGGATCGCCCTTCCGTACCGGCGTCCCGACAAAGAGAATACGCCCGCCCCGACTTCGAGGCAAGACGGAGCGAACCCGGTGGAGCGACACAACGTCTTTCCACATGGACATTTGGAGCCATAGTGCGCTACAAGGACTTCGAGCTCTACCCCTTCCAGGAGGAGGCGATCGCCTCGATCCGCGCGGGACGGTCGGTCATCGTCTCGGCGCCGACGGGCGCGGGGAAGACGATCATCGCGGAGTACGCCATCGAGCAAGCCATCGCCGACGGGAACCGCATCGTCTACACCTCCCCGATCAAGGCGCTCTCGAACCAGAAGTACCGCGACTTCCGCGGCAGCTACGGGGACGCCATCGGGATCATGACCGGCGACGTCACGCTGAACCCCGACGCCGCCGTCCTCATCATGACGACCGAGATCTTCCGGAACACGATCTTCGAGAGCCCCGAGCGCCTCGCGGGGATCCGTTTCGTCGTCATGGACGAGGTCCACTACCTCGGAGACGACGAGCGCGGCACGGTCTGGGAGGAGAGCCTCATCTTCGCCCCGGAAGCGGTCCGGTTCATCTGCCTCTCGGCCACGATCGCGAACCTCGACCAGTTCCGGACGTGGATCGAGAAGGTCCGAAGCGCACCCTGCGACCTCGTCCGCACGGAAAAGCGCCCCGTTCCCCTTACGCATCACGCATTCATCCCCGAGTCCGGCATCGCCCGGATCTCCGACTTGAAGGTCCTGATCCCCGAGGCGCGCCGCGCGCGGCGGAAGCGGTCGCGCCGCCAGCAGAACGTGCTCGACCACATCCAGCGCGAGGGAATCCTCCCCTGCCTCTCCTTCTCGTTCTCGCGCCGCGAGTGCGAGGCCCGGGCCCGGGCCAACCAGCGCCGCAACCTCCTGTCCGCCGCGGAACGCGATGAGATCCTCCGGCTCTTCGACGACCTCGCCGGACGCTACGAGATCGCAGAACACCGCAGCGCCGCCGAGCTCCGCCAGCTCGCCTCCCGGGGCATCCTCTACCACCACGCCGGTATGCTCCCGGTCTGCAAGGAGATCGTCGAACGTCTCTTCACGTCGGGACTCGTGAAGATGCTCTTCACGACCGAGACCTTCGCCCTCGGCGTGAACATGCCCGCCAGGACCGTCGTCTTCAACGCTCTCCGGAAATTCGACGGCGTGGGCTTCGACTACCTCACGACGCTCCAGTACTACCAGATGGCCGGACGCGCCGGCCGCCAGGGCATCGACCGGGATGGACAGGTCTTCTCCGTCATCAACCCCGAGTTCGATGACGCGCGCGCCGTGAAGCGCGTCATCTTCGGCAAGGTCACGCCGATCCGGAGCAAGTTCAACCTCTCCTATTCCACGATCCTCTCCCTCTGGGACCGCCTCCGCGAGGGGATCTTCGAAGCCGTGGGCCGGAGCTTCGCCGCCTTCCAGCGGGGAGGCTCCATGGAGAAGGAGCGCGCCGCGGTGGAGAAGCGCCTCGCCGTCCTCGAGCGGCGGGGCTACATCGCCGGCGGCGAGCTCACCGAACGGGGCCGCCTCGCCTTGCGGATCAACGGCTACGAGATCGCGGTCACCGAGCTCTTCTTCGACGGCGCCTTCGAGGATCTCGACGCCATCCAGACGGCCATCCTCATCACGGCCATCGTCTTCGAGCCCCGCCGGGGCGAGCTCCAGGACCGCCTCGAGCTCGATGCCCTCGGCCCGGCGAAGAACCGCGCCCGGAAGCGGATCGAGGAGTTCCGCCGCCTCGAATCCTCGCAGGGCATCACCGATCCGATCCGCTCCCTCGACTTCGGCCTCAGCGCCGCCGTCAATGCCTGGGCCCGGGGCGCAGCCTTCGAGGATCTCGCAAGCTTCACGGCCTCTCCCGACGGCGATCTCGTCCGCAACTTCCGCCTCGCGGTCCAGCTCCTCCGCCAGTTCGCCCACGCGATGCAGGGCTACGAGTCCCAGCGGGCCCGGGCCTTCGAGGCCCTGAACCGGATGAACCGCGACGTCGTGGACGCCGAGCGGCAGCTCCGCCTCGGCTGAGACGCGGCGCCCGGGGGGCGGAGCCGCGGCTCCGCCCCCCGGTGCCCCGTTGCCCTACCTGCGCCGATCGGCATCGACATCCACGAGCACCGCGGGGTCCGGATCGCTGGCCGGCTGGGCGGCGAGGAAGCGGATCGTGCACACGCCGCTCGAGCGGACATCGCCGTCCTCGGTGAGGTAGGCGAGCATCAGCGCGACCGTGGTGTTCGCGAGCACCTCGGGGACGAAGTACGTGTACGACGCCACGTCGCCCCCTTCGTGCTTGCCAAGCCAGTGGATCACGATGCCCGAGGCATCGAACTGCCCGAGCCCCTTGGATGGCGCGAGCAGGAGGAAGAGCTGGCCGGGAGCCGGCGGCAGCTCCGTCTTGAACGTGACCCACCGCCCGGTCTCCACGGCGAAGGCGCCGTGGCCGAGCTCGATGGCGGGCGCGATGGACACGGCGAGACGCCCTTCGTCCGCCCGCGCCTGCGCCGCGACGAACAGCATGGCCGCGAGGCACCCGAGGCTGATCCGGTTGGTAGTCATGGTGGACTCCTTTCCGCCGACGTTGACTCCGGGCGTTCCCCCGCCACGACGGCGGAGGTCGTTGCCCGGCTTCCGGAAAGGGAGATGGCGGATCTCCGGGGTTTCTGACACGGGCCCCGCGGATTCCCCCGGTCGGGCGCGCCTCAGCCCCGGACCCGGGCGGCCACGCGACGGACACGCTCCCAGAGGGCCCGCCAGCGGACCGCATCGGCAGGTGGGAGCTTCGCGAGTCCGGGCTCGTCCCGGACGGGGGCGAACTCGGCGACGGACTCGAGAAGCGTCACGTCCCCGAGGATGGCGGCCGCTGACGCCGTTTCGTCCGCGAGACCCTCCTCCCACTCCTTGAGGATGGCGTGGAGGAAGCCCTCCGCGCGTCGCATGAGCCCTTCCCGTCCTTCCTCGTCCGTCCCCGCCCCGTCGATACCCTGGCCCGTCGCCGCCATGACCGACGCGAGGACGGTTCGCCCGCGGAGACGGTGAAGCGGGGATGTCGCCGGAATGGGGCCCGCCCCGGATCTCCGCTCCCAGAGGGCACACTCGTGGACGGCCAGCCTGTACCTCCCTACGAAGCGGATGAGCTCGAGCCACTCCGCGTCATCCTCGGGAGTCGCAGCGCCCGCGATCGCCGCCGTGACGCGCCGCATGTGCGCGACCTCCTCCCGGCAGGTCGCGAGGATCGCGCCGCTGTCCACGCCCGCCACGGGCCGCCGGGAAGCCGCCGCGTGTCCGCGTTCGAAGACGCCCAGAGCCTCCTCGAACCTCCCGAGGCCCCGCAGCACGGCGCCGAGGTTCAGGATGTGTTCCGGTGTGTCGGGCAACAGTTCGACGGCGCGGGCGAACTCCGCCGCCGCCTCCGCGGTCTTCCCGGCGTGAACGAGGAGGCTCGCGAGACGGGAGCGCGCCCATCCGTCCTCCGGCGACAGCGCCACGGCCCGCCTGGCCAGCACCAGGGCGTCGTCCGACCGACCCCCCTTGGCGTGGATATCCGCCCCAGCCTGCAGGACGTCCGGATCATCCGGTGCAACGGCAAGGGCGAGGGTCAGGGCGCGATCGGCCTCCTCGCCGCGCCCGAGGGTGTGCAGGAGTCGCAGGCGGTTGGCGTGCGCCAGGGCGTATCCGGGTCGCGCAGCCACCGCGCGATCCAGGACCTCGAGAGCCTCCTCGCGTCGCGACGATGCGGAGAGGTTTGCGGCCAGGTTGTTCCACGCGATGGGCGGTACCGGCTCGTGGCGAAGCACCTCCCGGAGTTCCCTCTCGGCGCCCGCGGCATCCCCGATCCTCTCGAGGGCTCGGGCGAGAGTTACGCGCGCCATGGCGATCCCGGGGTGCTGCTCCACGACCTTCGCCACGAGGTGCAGGGCCTCCTCGACCCGGTCGAGCTTGAGGAGCAGGGCGGCAAGATTGACTTTCACCGCGACGTTGCCGGGGACGAGCGCCAGAGCCGTTCGGTAGGAGGCGAGCGCCTCGTCGAGTTCGGGCTTCGGCAGCTCCGTAAGCCAGAACGCGAGAGCGAAGTGCGTCCAGAAGTCGCCGGGATTCCGCGCGCGCGCCGCCCGAAGGAGCGCCACGGCCTCCTCGAGCCTGCCTGCGTTCCCAAGCAGCGTCGCGAGGAGCTCCACCCGGTCCCCGGCGGGCGGCGCCGGCACTCCGACCGCCGCGGGCTTGATGAGCGCTGCGGCATCCCATCGACGCAGGGCGCGGAGGAACGTGGCGCGCGCCGGATCCGTTCCGAGGGCGAGGAGCGCCTCGAGGATCCTGTCCGCCCGGTTCCCGCCGCCGGCCCCCGGACCCGGCAGATCGACGAGCCACCATTCGAGTGCCGACTCCAGAGCCTGACGGATCGGACTCGCCGAGATTCGCTCAGCGAGCGCTGCCGCCGGAAGCAGGTCCACATCAAGAGCATGGCCCGCAAACGCGAGGGCGTACTCCCGGTCCTGGATCTGGCGGTCGAGGTGCACCGCGCGCATCTGGCGGATCTCGTCGAGACGCGCCACGAGGTTCCGGTCCTTCTCCCTCCGATCGAGAGCCGCAACGGCGGCCGCGAGGTCCGTCGAGATGACCCCCGCCAGGGCGCGCGCTCGGTCCGAGAGATCCTGCGCCTTGGCGGCGGAGGCGATGCGAACGCCCTCCTCCGCCGCCCCGACGGCCTCGCGGAGGATCTCCACGGAGTGCTCCGCCTCGGCGCCGGCTCGCGATCTGAGGTCGAGCGCCCGGCCGAGAGATCGCTCGACCTCCACGGCCGTGGCCCGATCCCGTTCCGCCCGGCTCCGGTCCGTGAGGATCCAGGCCGTCGCGCCGCCGAGCACCGCGAGGAGGACCGTCGCGGAGAGGGCTGTCGTGAGCCGCCGGATCCGCCGCTCCTCGACAGCCCGCGCCCGCGCGCCGGCCGCGTCCTCGAGCGCGGCCCGTGAGCGCCTGTCCACGCCGGCGAACCAGTCGGCGACGAGGTGGGCGACGATGCCTGCGTCGGCCGGGCGCTCCTCGTGATCCGGCGCCAGGCAGACGAGGGCGAGGGCGGCCAGCTCGGGATCGAGACCCGGAGCGCCAAGCCGGGCCCGGGCATCCGCAAGATCGGCTTTCGCGGCCGCGGCATGGATCTCCCGCGTGTCGGCGCCGCGGTAAGGCGGATCTCCCGTGAGGATCTCGCAGAGGATGGCTCCGAGCGCGAAGACGTCCGCCCGGGCATCCACGAGATCCGCGTCGCCCCGCGCCTGTTCGGGCGCCATGTAGGACGGGGTCCCCGCAACGCGGCCTGCCGCCGTGACGAAGGCACCCGTTCCATATCGGGCCGACTCGATCGGGTCCGATCCGTCTTCGGGCGAGCGGCTCCGCTGCGACAGGACGCGGGCGAGGCCCCAGTCCATGACATGGACCTCCCCGAAGGCGCCCAGCATGATGTTGGGCGGCTTGAGGTCACGGTGGATCACGCCGCGCGCGTGAGCATATGCCATGGTCTCGGCGACGCGCTGGAAGACCATGAGGAATCGCTCCCGGCCCTCCGCCACGTCTTGTCTCCGCGCGAGCTGCTCCTTCAGCGTCTCGCCCGAGATCCGCTTCATCGCGAAGTACGGCTCTTCGCCCTCCTCCATCGAGTGAACGGGAACGATGCCGGGGTGCTCGAGCTGGGCCGCGATCCTGGCCTCCTCGACGAAGCGGATCCGATCCTCCCCCGATGCGCCGGCGCCCCGCTTCAGGACCTTGATGGCGACCTGGCGCATGAGCTTCCGGTCGCGCCCCTCGAAGACGAGCCCCATGCCGCCGCGGCCGAGCTCCGCGATGACGTCGTAGCGCCCGTCCGGAGTCGATGCGCCCGGCCGGAGCGCGGGTCCCGGGCCGGCACTCCCGGTGGGGGCGCTGGCCGCGGAGGCTCGGTCCTCAGCTTTCAGGGCCGCCGAAAGTCCGGCATCGAGAAGGTCGTCGAAGGGCAACTCCGGCTCATCGCCGGCCCCCGCCCCGCGTTCCGTCCCCCGGCCGTCGCCCATCAGCTCAGAACCTCGAGGAGCCGGCGGCACTCCTGATCGATCCGGAACGGTGCGCCCGGCTGGTGGAACGCGACGACCTGGCGCAGGGCGCGGGCGAACTCGCGCCGGGCGCGCGCGTACTCCTCGTGCACGCGGTCGGGGTCCTCGTTCCAGGCCCGCGCGATCTCGCGGATCGGCTGCCCGTCCTCGAAGCGCCGGCGAAGCAACTCCACGCGGCGCCGTGCCCCGGCGACGGCGTCCGCGGCGCCCTCCTGGAGTTCGAAAGCCTCCCGCATCACCGAGCGCGCCCAGGCGCGATCGAACGCCGCTGCGAGATCCTCGTCGGATGCCACCGCGCTCCCCTCGGCGAGTCCGGTATCGAGGGCCACCTCCCGGCGGCGCAACCGGCGCTCATCGAACCTGGCGGCGACGTTCCGGGTGACGCCGTAGAGGAACCCGCGGAAGCCCCCCGCAGCCGCATCCTCGTCGGCCCGCTCGAGGGCGCCGCCGGTCCGGAAGCACTCGAGAAAGACATCCTGGACGGCATCCTCGATGTCGCCGGACCGGGCGACGGCGCCCCACCGCGCCCGCAGGTAGGCGTGGATCACGGCCGCGTACCGCGTCACGAAGCGGTCGCGCTCCGCAGCATCGCCGGCGGCGGCGCCGCGGATTGCAACCCAGCAGGTGGAAGAGACATCGATCAACGGGCGATTCTCCGTTCGCCGTTCCGGCGACACCGCCGGACCCGGGCCCATACGCCGCCGATTCTACCAGCCGGATCCACCGGGGGGATCGCTGCGGGCGTCTCTCGGACCTCCGGGGATCCCCGCAGAGATTTCCTCCGGAATTTCCCCCCGGAAAAGCCCGCCGTCGGGGAAGTGGACATGGACCGCCGGGGAATGGGTCCCGTGGGCCAGCCTGGCCGACGACGCCGGCGCATTCGATCCAAGGAGTCAACCATGCGTATCTTCTTCGCCCTCAACAGTCTGGCCTTCGCGGCCCTGCTTTCCTTCGCCTGCCCCGCGCAGGACCCGGTCACCCCCATGCCCATCGCGAACGCGCGGTCCGCGGCCTTCGGAAGCGCCCCGGTCTGCACGGATACGGACGCCGAGGGTAACCTCTGGGCCCGCGGCGACGCCTGGAAGGCAGCCTTTCAGTCCTCCGGGGCGAGCTTCATCCCCTTCTTCGGGTCCGACGCCCCCCGGAACTTCCCTGTGAAGTTCCGCCTCGCCGCCGCCCGCCGCGGCGGCCATGACCTCGCCGTTGACGCGGGCGCCCGGCCCGTACGGGAGGGCCTCCGCGTCGAGTACCGCCGCGGCGCTCTCGTCGAGTTCTACGACCTCAGGCCCGAGGGCATCGAGCAGTCCTTCCGGATCGATACGAACTCGGGCAGCGGCGATCTCGTCCTCGAGGTGGCTCTCCACACCGCACTCGCCATGGAGGTCGGCCAGGACGGGTTCCTCCTCGGGAACCAGCACGGCCAGGTCCGGATCACGCGGTCCTTCGCCTTCGATGCCGCAGGCAACACTCTCCCGGTCCAGGAGTCCCTCGGGAACGGTCGCATCACCTACATCATCACGGCCGCCGACCTCGAGTCGACCGCCTTCCCCGTGACCATCGATCCCTTCATCAGCACGATCCTCTCCTATCAGGCGGGCGGCTCGGACTGCATCGCCACGGATGTCGCCTTCGAGGCGGGAGCCGGCGAGACCGCTGTGATCAGGGAGAGTGTCTACTCACAGACCGACCATGATCTCTACGTCGACATCCACGCGGGTGCGACACATGTCTTCGGAGCCAGCATCGACGTGACGACGGTGAACTGGACCAAACCCTCCATCGCCGCCAACCGCCAGCATGGCCAGTTCATGGTCGTGGCCGAGGTGGGCCCCGCCGGATCCCGGAAGATCCAGGGTCGCACGGTGGAGTCCGGATCCCACGAGCTCAGTGCGCAATTCCAGGTCAGCGGTCAGGAGTCAGGGGAGGCGACCAACCCCTGCATCGGCGGCAGCGGGCTCAGCGTCGTGAATGCCGAGCACTACGCGATCGTCTGGGAGTTCCTCTTCGACCCCGGCGTGGATCACGACATTCTCTACAGGCAGTGGTCTGCCGTCACCGGGGGTACCGGGCTGAGCACGCAGATCATCGATACTTCGAGCTCTACGCTCGACGTGAACCCTGCGATCTCGAAGTCCAACAACTGGTACAACGGCCAGCTCTCCTGGATGGTCGCCTGGGAACGCGACATGGCCTCGGACCACGACATTCTCGGAAGCCGCATCGGGTCGATGACCTTCGAGACTTTCCCTGTCAACACGGCCAGCGCCGACACGCGCCATCCCGCTGTCTCCTCCATCACGGATCCCTCGAATGGCCCGCGCCGCCACCTCGTCGCGTTCGAGGCCCCGAACAACGACATCGGCGTCACGCTGATGGCCGGATCGCAGATCCAGCAGACGACCCTGAGCCTGCGGACTCTCGAGGGCATCGTGAACGAGAACCGGAGCCGGCCAGCCGTGGATACCGACGGCTGCCGCTTCGGCCTGACCTACCGCGGTCAGACGGCCGGACAGTTCCTCTCCGCTGACGTCTACGCCACGACGCTCCATGTCGCCGCCGGCTCTCTCGGCGTGACCGAGGCCCACGTCGATCTTCCCGGAGGCCTCGCTCTGGCCGCAGGGCCCGCCATCACGAGCCGGCGGAGCGGCGGCGGTTCAGGTGTCCACTATGACATCGCCTGGGCGTCAGGCGACCTCCTCGGCAGTCTGACGGCCTGCGACGCTATCCAGTACGCCGGCCGGACGGCCACGGGCGGCTACACGATCCTCCCGACAGCGTACCAGGGCCTCGATCTCGTGGCCACGGGAACGCCGGCCCTCGGGCAGCCCATCGCATTCACCCTCCAGAACGCCGTGGGCACACGGGTCATCGTGGCCGGTCTCCCCATCGGGCCC
>CAYQRN010000044.1:0-25555 GCA_964419995.1 uncultured Planctomycetia bacterium | reverse complement strand
GGGTCGAGGATCATGGCGTCGAAGGCCTCGCGGGAGCTGACGAGGCCCCGGAGGAAGCGGAAGACGTTGCCGTGGACGGTCTCGATCCGCGCGTCGTTCAGCGCGGCGTTCTCCCGGGCCCTGGCGAGGGCGGCCTCATCGAGGTCGACGGCGACCACCTCCGCGGCGCGGCCGCGGGCGGCGTGGACTCCGAACGCGCCGGTGTAGCAGAAGGCATCGAGGACGCGCCGCCCGGAGACGAGGCGCGCGAAGCGGCGCCGATTCTCGCGCTGATCGAGGAAGAACCCCGTCTTGTGGCCGCCCATGGACACGCGGAACCGGAGACGGCTCTCGGTGATCGTCGTCTCGATGTCCTCGGGAGGCGGGATCATCTCGAACCCCTCGAGGCGGGCGGCACGGCGGTCCGACCGCTCGACGACCCGGACGCCGCCGAGGAGCTCCGCGACCTCGGCGACGACGATGGGGCGGATCGCGGCGAAGCCGGCGGCGTAGTAGTCGACGACGGCTGTGTCGTTGAAGAGATCGACGACGAGGCCTGGGAGGCCGTCGCCCTCGGAGTTGGCCACGCGGAAGGCATCGGTGTCCGCGTCGATGCGCAGCGTCCGGCGCCGGATCTCGAGGGCCGCGCGGAGCCGGGCGCCGATGATCTCTCCGAGGTCGGGCGTCGCCTCGCCTCGGGTGAGGATGCGGAAGGCCACGCGGGAGCGCGGATTCAGGAAACCGTGAGCGAGGACGCGGCCATCCCGGGCGACGATGGCGGCGAGGGCCCCCGGCGGAGCGTCCTCGGGGAGCGGTCCGAGCTGCTTCTGGAACACCCAGGGTCCGTCGGGCAGGCGTCCCATCTTGAGTTCGACACGGTCCATGGGAGGGACACTACTCCGGGGCCCCCGGGCGGCAAGGGACGCGGGGGGCTCATGGACCCGGGGAGAGGGCAGCCTTCCATGCGGCGAAACGCAGCGCGACTTGCCGGAGGCGCTCGCGGCCGTCCGGGAGAGAGGGAGACGGTCGGAGGTCGTCGACGCGGATGGCTCCGCTGCTGGCCTGCGAAATGGCGCCAAGGGCTGACTGCACGACCTCCGCATCGCCGTCGCCCGCGAGGGGGAGGAGGGCGGGTAGGAGCGAGGGGTCGGCAAGGGCTACGAGGCGTGCGGCCAGCGCACGCCGGAGGGTGGGCGGCCCGCCCGCGTCCCGGAGCCAGACCGCCGCGGCGTGGGCGGCGGGGCGGCCGATGTCCGCCACGAGGCCCTCGAGAACCTCCGGCGCCGGGGCATCGCCGGCCTCGAGCTTCCGGCCGAGGTTCGCGATGTGCTCCGTGGCGGCCAGGGCCGCATCCGCGGCCTTGCGGGCGGAGGGCGACTCGTGGGGTTCTTCCCAGGGCGGCAGGAGAAGCACGTCCGCCGGCGCGACCTCGAGGCCGCTCTTCATGGCGGCCATCGTCTCGCCGGCTGCAAGGAGGATCGGGGCGTCCGTGGGGAATCCCGTCTCGAGACGTGCGACTCCCTCGATCACCGTGAATCCCGGCGCCTCGGAGGGTCCTGGAATCCGGAGGGCGCCCCGGCCGAGGCGGATCCGGCCGGGCGCAGCATCGACTTCGACGACCCGCGCCGTGTCGTTTTGGAGCCGAAGCGGCCCCGAGTCCACGCCGAGGGTTTGGGACCCCGTGACTCGGACCCGGGCGTGGGGTCCGAGCCGGAGACGGATGCCCGGAGCGACCAGTTCGGCGACGTTGCCCGGACCGACGCTCACGAGGCTTCCCGCCGGGATCGCGCGGCCGGCCCGCGCCCGGCCTTTCGGGACCTCGACGACGATGGCCGAGCCCGGGATCTCGATCCAGGGGGACGGATCCCCGGGGGCGCCGCGGCGCGGGCCGAGCCCGATGAAGACGGCGATGAGGGCGAGCGCCGCCAGAGCACCCGCCACGCGGGCGAGGGGCGACTCGCGCCGTTCGAAGCTCCAAGGGGCGAGGTCCGCGAGGACGCGGTCCCGGAGGAGGGCATCCCTCTCGGGGGCAGGCGACGAGCGGAGGATGTCCGACAGGCTCCCATGCAGGCTCTCTGCCTCGGCCCGGATCGCGGCGCAGGAGGCGCAGGCCGCCACGTGGCGGTCCACGGCCTTCGCCGTCGTGGCGTCGAGCTCGCCGTCGACGAGAGCCCAGATGTGCGGTCGGGCTTCAGGGCAGTTCATCGGTTCCGATCCCGCGGAAGGCCCGCGCGAGCTTCCTCCTCAGAATCTCCCTCGCCCGCGCGAGGCGCGCGTTGACCGCGGCCCGGGAGAGGCCGAGGGCGCGGGCGATCTCCGCGTAAGCCATCCCGTTCCTGTAGTGGAGGATCACCGTGAGTCGGAGCGGCTCCGGAAGGGCGTCGATCTCGCGGGAGAGGATCGCGGCCGGAGATCCGTCGGGGTCGGGCGCGGGCCCTTCGGGCGCGGCCGGCTCGCCGGCGGCGTCGAGGGCCACGGCCGGGCGTCGCCCCCGCCGGCGGAGGGCATCGACGGCCACCCGCCGGGCGATGCCGCAGAGCCACGCGGGGAAGCTTCCGGGCTCCCGCAGCGTGCGGAAGTTCCGAAAGGCCCTGAGGAAGGTCTCCTGGACGAGGTCGTCCGCCGCCTCGCCTGCCGGCATGTGGGCGCGGAGCGCGGCGTGGACGAGACCGGCGTGGCGCTCGACGAGCCAGCCGAGCGCCTCCCGGTCGCCGGCGAGGCCGCGTTTCACCATGGCCGTGACGTCTTCCACGAGGAACCCCGCCTCCGCGCGGGGCGATGGCCTTCACTCCGATGTCGCCCGCGCCGGCGGGGAGGCTACGGAAAAGCCCACGGCCGGCAAACTTCGCGGGGGAGGGCGGAGCCTCCCGCGTTGCTCCCCGGCCCCTCGTCCCTATAATCGCCGGCCCTTCGTTGCCGATACCCCTCTGGTGGCAGGACCTTCCGTCAGGACCAGCACCGTGACCCACGACCCCGCCGACGAAACTCGCCATGTCGGGCGGGGCGCGCTCTATCTCACGGCCACCAAGTTCTGGTTCATGGTGTCGGGGTACATCATCGTCTTCGTGCTTCCGCGCGTCTTCACCGGGAAGGGCGATTACGGCGACTGGGCGACGACGGCCGCCTTCGTGACGATCCTCTCGCAGTGCCTCTTCCAGGGGACGACGCAGGCCGTGTCCCGCTTCGTTGGCCGGGATGCGACCAACACGGGCGGCGTCCTCCGGGGCGCGCTGCGTCTCCAGACGTGTCTCGCGGGGGGGACCTTCGTCGCCTTCGCGGCGCTGTCGCCGCTTCTTGCGCGGCACGTCTACGGAGCGCCGCGGCTCACGAAGGCGTTCCTCGCAGGGGCGTTCATCATCCTGTTCCAGGCCTTCTACGCCGTGTATCTCGGGGCGCTCAACGGCGAGAAGCGCTTCCGGCGCCAGGCCGCCGTCGACTTCACCTACAGCACGGCGCGCGTGCTCCTCATCGCCGGCGGCGCCTTCGTCGCCGTGCGGACAGGCGCCCTCGATCCCGTCGTGGCCGCGGTGGCCGGATTCGCCGCCACGGCCCTCGTCGTCCTCCTGACGGCGAGGGCGGCCCTCGGCCGTCGCACCGCCGTGAACCCCGTGCCTCCCCGGGACATCCTCCGGTTCCAGATCTTCACGGTCATCTTCTCCGCCCTCACGACCTTCGCGGTGCAGGGCGATATCCTCATGCTCCGCGCCTTCCTCGGAAGCGGCGCCGACGGCGGTGTCGTCGCCGGCCACTACGAGGCGGCCCGGAAGCTCGCCCAGATCCCGTACTCGGCCGTGGCCGCCATCGTGCTCGTCATGTTCCCCCTGGTCTCCGAGGCGACGGGACGTTCGGAGGAGCGGCTCCGCGGCTCGGTGCGCGAGGCCGCGCGGTGGGCACTTCTCGTGGCCGCGGCTGCGGGCGGACTCTTCGTCCTCTGTCCCCGGGATTCCGTCTTCCTCCTCTTCCCTGCGCGCCTCCTGCCGGCGGCGGACGCCCTGCCGATCCTCGCCGCGGGCTACGTGGGCTTCGCCGTGTGGTTCGTCCTGGCGTCGGCGCTCTCGGCGAGCGGGCGCCCGTGGATGGCGGTGCGTCTCGGAATCGTCCTCGCCGTCTCCGAGACGCTGCTCTGCGTCCTCCTCGTCCGCTTCACGGCGCTCGGTGCGCAGGGCGCCGCCATGGCCACCGCGGGTTCCATGGTGCTGGCCACGCTGCTCGGCGTGGCGCTCGTCCGGCGCGTGCTGGGTGTGACGCCCTCCGCCGTCTCGGCCCTGCGGATCCTCGCGGCCGGAGCCGTCGCGGGGGGCGTTGCGCGGGGCATCCTCGCGATCTTCGCCCGCGACGCCCTCGACATGCGCCACCGTCTCCTCACCCTCGCCGCCTTCGCCGCCGGTGGTGTCGCGTACGTCGTCACGCTCGTCGTCCTCGGCGAGTTCACGGCGGAGGACCGGGCGCGCTTCCGCCGGATCCTCGGGCGATGATCCACGGGACCCGCGTCGCCGTCGTCGTTCCCGCGTTCAACGAGGCGGATCACATCGCGCGGACCCTCGTCACGATTCCCGCGGCCGTCGATGTCGTCATCGTCGTGGACGATGCGAGCTCCGACGGCACGGCGGCGGTGGCCATGGCCTCGGGGGATCCCCGGGTCCGGGTCATCCGGCGGGACCGGAACGGGGGCGTCGGCGCCGCCATCGTCACCGGCTATCGGGCGTTCCTCGAAGGTGCCGGCGACATCTGCGTCGTCATGGCCGGGGACGGACAGATGGACCCGGCGGACCTCGACGCGCTCGTGCGACCCGTGTCCACGGGCGAAGCCGGCTACGCGAAGGGGAACCGGCTCGCGCATCCCGCCGTGTTCCGCGCCATGCCGAAGGCACGGCTCGTCGGCAACATCGTCTTCTCCCTTCTCACGAAGGTGGCGTCGGGGTACTGGAGCGTCATGGACTCCCAGTGCGGCTACACCGCCGTGGCCCGGGACGTCCTCACGCGCCTCGATCTCGATGCCCTCTATGCCCGCTACGGGTTCCCGAACGACATGCTGGTGCGCCTTGCGGACGCCCGCGTGGCCGTGGCCGACGTGACGGTGCGCCCCGTCTACGCGGGCGAGGTCTCGGGGATCAACCCCTGGATCACCGTGCCTCGGATCCTCGGGCTGCTCGGCCGCGGACTTGCCTGGCGCCTCGGCCGGCGCCTCGCCCGCCGGGGCCGGGGCCCCGCCCGGCGCCATGACCCGCTCCTCGCCGGCGTGCGGCGGGGGGAGCGGGCCGCGGCGGAACCGTGAAACGCGTCGTCGTCCTCACGAGCTCCTTCCCGAGGTGGGACGGAGATCACGCCGGGCGCTTCGTGTCCACGCTCTCCCTGGCGCTCCGGAGTTCCTTCGACGTCGTCAACGTGGCGCCGGGCGACCCGCGGGCCGCGCCGGATGAAGAGACCGGCGCCGGCCGGGTCCGGCGGTTCCCGGAGGCGGCGGGGCTTTCCTACGGCGACGGCATGGGGACGAACGTCCTGCGGCGCCCCCTCCGGGCGGCGGCCCTGCCAGGCTTCCTCCGGCGAGCGGGCCGGGCCCTCTCGGAGGAGCTCGCCGGGGGCGGCGCCGTGCTTTCCCACTGGCTCCTGCCCTCGGGCCTCGTGGCGGCGCGCGTGGCCCGCGCCCTCGGGAGGCGGCACGTGGCGGTGGTCCATGGAGGCGACGTTCACGCCCTCCGCAGGATGCCCCTCGGACGGCGGATCGCCGCGTTCATCGCGCGGCGCACGGACGCGTTCGTGGCGGTGAGCTGCGACCTCGCGGAGCGGCTTTCGGCGCTCATCCCCCCCGGACGACGTCCGGCCATCGAGGTCATCCCCATGCCGGTCGCGGACGTGTTCGCGGGGGCGCCGGATCGCTCGGCGGCCCGGCAGGTCCTCGGCATCGGCCCGGAGCCGCTCCTCCTCGGCATCGGACGGCTCATTCCGATCAAGGGGTTCGACGTCCTCCTGCGGGCCGCGGCGGACATCCCCGGGGGAAGAGTCGTCCTGCTCGGGGACGGCCCGGAGCGGCGGCGTCTCGAAGCCACCGCGGCCACCCTCGGCGTTCCACTCGAGGTGGCCGGGTTCGTGCCGCCGGAGACGGTGGCGGTCTACCTCGCGGCCGCGGACGTCCTCGTGCTGCCGTCGCGCCCCGTCCGGGGAGGCCGCGAGGAGGGCTCGCCGGTGGTTCTCGCGGAGGCCATGGCCGCGGGCTGCCCCGTCGTCGCTTCGAGGACCGGCGGCGTCCCCGACTCCGTGGGCGACGGGCGCACCGGGCTTCTCGTGCCGCCCGACGATACGGAAGCGCTGGCGGCGGCGCTGCGGTCGGTTTTCGCGGAGCCGGCGCTCGGTGCGCGTCTCGCCGCCGGGGGGAGGGCGGCGGCGGAGGGTCGTTCCCCCGCCGCCGCCGCCGGGCGCTTCGCGGCTCTCCTCGAGGGTTGAGCCGGAGAAGCGCCGGGGCGGTGTCGCTCAGAACCGCATGCCGTCGCTGGCGCCGCCGCAGACGACCTCGAGGCGCCCCCTCGGATCCGGCGGCAGCGTGAAGCAGATCCGCCAGATGCCCGGCGAGGATTGTCCGATGTCCGAGACCGCGACGGGGGTGCCGTCATGGAGCACGATCCGGACGGCCGGAATGGATGGACTCTGGACGTCGATGCAGTTCTGGCCTGCGCCGAGGGCGGGACCGGGCAGGATCCGGATCACGTCATTCCCCCATGGCGGCGAGGATCGCCGCGATCTGCTGGCGGAGCCCCGTGTCCGGTTCCGTCGTCGCCGCGGCCTGGAGCGCCGGGACGAGATCCGTGATGTCGGCGGGGTCCACGTCCCGGAGGGTCGCGATGACGGACTGCCGCGTCCGGATGTCCGGACTCGAGAGGAGCGCGCCGAGGTCCGCGTAGAGGTGACGGAGACGGAACTGCACCAGGGCTTCGGCAAGGAGACGCTTCTGGGCCTCGTCGCGGCCGGCGAAGATGGCCTGGACCCAGGAGCTGCCGAGCTGCGTCGCCTGCATCCCGGCCTTGTGGACGGCGGCGCCGCGGACTGCGAACAGAGATCCGACCCAACCCTGCTGCCAGCCGACGGCGAGGCCGCCGCCTGCGAGCACGAGGACGAGGGCTGCTGCCAGGAACCGGCGCCGGCCGACGTCGCGGGGGCCGGGGTAGATCCGCTTCGACCGGCCCGCGTTGTCGAAGAGGGGGGCGCAGGCCGGGCAGTTCCGGAGGTGGAGCTCCACGGACTCCGGCCGGAGCCCCTTCATCCAGAGCCGCGTGACGACGCCGCAGTCCTCGTACCAGCGCGGCGCGCCGGCCGTGATCTCCTCGATGGCCGCCTCGCGTGCGCGCCATTGACGCCAACGGGACTCGTACTGCCGTTCACGCCGTTCTCGAACCGCCTGGATCGGGTTCAACATGGTGTTTCCTCCAATGACGGCGGTCGAGTCTACGGATGACAACTGTACTGTAAAGTCTATTTTTTCGCGGCGACGGGCGCGAGCGTGAAGTTCCGCGGGTCGGAGCTTCGCGGCGAGTGACCCGTCCCGTTCGCGTGGGCAGAGTGGCCGGAAAGGACCGCCACAGGTGCATCCATCGAATCGACAGGGGCTTGCGCCGGCGGTGGTACAGGCGGCGCCAGGCTCCGGGACGTCGGCGGCGGAGGACGCCCGCGGCCGGGAGAGATGGCGTGGTCGCCGCCGAAAAAAAATGGGAGCGGCCGGCGTCCGGGATCAGAGGCAGCGGCGGCGGATCTTCTCGAAAAGCTCGTTCTCGACCTCGGGCAGAGTCCCGGCGAGGTTCTTCGCCTCGGTGGGGTCGGCCTGCATGTCGTAGAGCTCGCGGACCTTCGTCGTCGCGTTGTAGATCATCTTCCAGCGGCGGTTCCGGACGCAGAAGATATTGGCCTCGTAGGGCGAAGGCGTGGGGCCGTCGAGGCCGGCCGTCTCGACGTAGATTTCGCGATGAATGCCTCCCTCGCCCCGCATGAGGGGGAGGAGGGACTCGCCCTGCATCTCCTTCTCGCCTTCGCGAGGCACGATGTCGCAGAGTTCGAGGAGGGTCGGGGCGATGTCGATCGTGCGGACCATCGTCGTGACCTCGCGGCCTCCGGGGAGGACGTCCGGCTGGATGAAGTAGGCCCAGGTCCGGATCGTGTAGTCGTAGGTGAAGATGCCGTAGGCCTTCTCGCCGGGCTTCTCGCCGATGCCGCAGCCATGGTCCGTCATGAAGACGAAGATCGTGTCCCGGAAGGCCCCGAGCGCGTCGCAGCGGGCCACGAGGGCCTCGAGATACTCCGTGGCGATATCGACGAAGGAGTCGTAGCGGCGGCGGTTCTCCGTCACGTGCTCGGGGCCGAAGTAACGCTCGTCGAAGTCGCTGTAGACCTTGATGACCCGCGTGACGACCTCGCGGTGGATCGGCGAGAAGTGGAGGTAGAGGAAGTGGTTCTTCCCTTCTCCCGCGGCGACCCGGGAGCGGGCCTCCTCGATCATGGCGATGTGGCGCGTCGTGAGATCGTCCTTGAACTCGTCGTGGACGCGGACTTCGTCGAAGCCCTGGTGCGGGGCGATGCCGGGGTTCATGAAGTCGGCGAGCGTGAGGTAGCCGTTGTCGCGGAAGTGCTCGGCGAGGGTGCGGATGCGCGTTCCGTCGAACTTCGGAGCCTTGTAGTAGGCGTCCACGCCCGTGAGGCTTCCGTACATGCCGGACATGAGCGCGTGGATCGACGCGATCGTGTAGGGGGCGTAGGTGTACATCTCGGAGAAGCAGACGCCGCGACGGCCGAGTTCGTCGAAAATCGGGCGGCCGGCGCGGGCGTCGTTGCGCACCATGTCCACGAGGACCACGACGACGTTGCGGCGGGCGGGGGAGGCGGGCTTCTTCCTGCGGAATCCGAGCATGGAGGGGTCCTCAGAAGCGGGCGGGGGAGGAGGGGGTGACGGGGTCGCCCTCGAAGAAGATGGGCCCGCGGCGGGCGCGGGCGATGAGGAAATCGCTGATCTCCGGGCGCATGAACTCGGCCGGAGGCCTCTCGCCACGGGCCAGCATCGCGCGGACGTCCGTGCCGCTGATCTCGATGCGCTCGTCCTCGCCGTGGGGACAGACGTGCTCCGTCGTGCACTGCGCGCAGGCGCGGCAGTAGAAGGGGCCGTGGAGCCGGAAGGGCGTGATGCCGAGATCGGGGATCAGGTCGTCGAAGATGCGGTGGGCGTCGTACTTGCCGTAGAAGCCGCCCACGCCGGCGTGATCGCGACCGACGATGAAGTGGGTGCAGCCGAAGTTCTTCCGGATGATGGCGTGGAAGACCGCCTCGCGGGGTCCGGCGTACCGCATGGCGGTCGTGAGACCGGCGAGGAGGACGCGACCGGGACGGTAGTACCGGTCGATGAGCACCTCGTAGCCCTCGAGGATGACGTCGGGGAGCATGTCCCCGGGCTTCTTCCAGCCGATGAGGGGGTGGATGAGGAGGCCATCGGCGAACTCGAGGGCCGTCTTCTGGAGGTGCTCGTGCGCCCGGTGGCCGAGATTGCGGGTCTGGAAACCGACGATCCGGCGCCACCCCTTCTCGGCGATGCGGCGCCGGACCTCGGCCGGGGACAGGTCGAAGCGGGGCGGAATCGGGGACTCGGAGCGCTCGAGGAGGCGCACATCGCCGGCCACGGCGAGATCGCCCCGCCGGAAGAGCTGGTCGACGCCGGGATGGCGGCGATCGGTCGTGCCGTAGACTTTCGTCGCGAGCTCCGTCTTCTCCCACGGGAAGATCTCCGCGACCTCGATGAGGCCGGCGATCCGGCCCGATCCGTCCTCGAGGACGGCTGTGGAGCCCGGCTCCACGGAGGCGGCCTCCGGCGGGGTCACGGTGAGGAGGATGGGGATCGACCAGGGCAGCCCCGACGGGAGCCTGATCCGGTCCATGACCGCCTGGGTCTCCGCGGAGCCCATGAAACCCGTGAGGGGGCTGAAGGTGCCGTCGGCGATCTTCTCGAGATCGAGGACCTGATTGCGGTCGAGGCGGAGCCGGGGCAGCGTGCGGGCCCGCTCGAGGAAGAGCGGCGCCATGTCCGGCGGCAGATGGCGATCGATGAGGGCGCCGCCGTGGGGCCGAGCAGGGGTCGTCGTCACGTGGCGCTCCCGTTCGATGTCAGCGGCGGCCCGCGGGCCGCGACCGCGGGGGTTCGGGAACCGCGTCCGCGGCGCGGCGATGGGCCTCGAGGATCCGCGGGAAGATGGTCTCGCGGGACCGGGTCAGGTCGGCGAGACAGTCGTTGTCGCCCCAGGGGCGGTCCTGTGTGTGGCAGATGTGGATCGGAACGCCCCGGGACGCGAGACGTTCGAGGGCCCGCGTCACGAAGGCCATGTGATCGCCCTCCTGGACCACGGCCTCGAGCTCCTGGTAGACCAGCGCCGCGGCGGCGGCCGTCGACACCTTCATGAGGCCGATGAACTCGCCGAAGGCGGCCTCGGGCTCGATGTCCTTGCTGGCGCGCACGACGCGGCCGCGATGCACGACGACCTTCTCGTCCTCGGGGTCGAGGTCGGGGCGCTGGTCCACGGCAAGCACGATGTCGCCGCGGGCGGCGAGGAGGTCGACGAGGATCTGGCGGTCGAAGATGATGTCCCCGTAGACGACGAGGAAGCCGCGGTCGCGCGGCCGCGCGAGCCAGAGCGACACGAGCATGTTCGTCGTGGCGTACCACGGGTTGTAGACGAAGTGGCCGCCGAAGCCCTCGCCGCGCAGATAGTGGGCGATCTGCTGGTGGTTGTGACCGGTCACGACGGTGATGGACTCGTCGCGGAGGCCGGCGGCGCGGAGGTTCCCGATCTGGTGCGCGATGATCGTCTGGCCGCCGACGTCGAGCATGCACTTGTGCTTGTTCGTCGTGAGCGAACCGAAGCCCGTCGATGCGCCGGCGGCGAGGATGAAGACGTCGAGGGCCCGATCGCGCTCCTCCTCGACGACCCGGGCGATCCGCGCCATGGTCTCGATGCACGCCACGGGATACTTCCCGATGGCCGTCTCCTCGGAGAGCATGAGGATGTCCGCGGAGTCGAGGACGGCGTTGGCGATGTCCGACACCTCGGCCATGACGGGGAGCGGTCGCTCGAGCATCGTCGTCAGGAACTGGGACGCGACGATGACGGGTACGTGGGCCTTGCGAGCCTCGCGGATGACCCACTTCTGGATGAGGGGGATCCGCTCGCGGCCGACCTCGGCTTCGAGGTCGCCCCGGTCGATCATGATGACGTTCGCCTCGTCGAGGATCGTCGCGAGCCGGTCCACGGCGTCGGCCGTCTCCACCTTGGCGACGACGCGGATGTCCGTGCCGACGAGCTGGGCCTTGATGCGGCGAACGTGCTCGACGCTCCGCACGAAGGAGAGGCCGACGTAGTCGACGCCGGTCTCGATGGCGATGTTGAGGAGGTTGATATCCCGCTCGAAGTCGAAGGGCATCGTGTCGTGGATGCCCGTGATGTTGACGCCCTTGCGGTTGGCGAGGAGGCCTCCCGCGAGGACGCGGGTCACGATCACGGTGCCCTCGACGCGGACGACCTCGAGCTGGATCTGACCGTCGGAGGCGGAGATGCGGTGGCCCGGGCGGACGAGGGCATGGAGGGACGGATAGGTGAGCCGGTCCGCGGGGAGGGCGAACTCCGTACCCGTGACGAGATGGATGGGCTCGTCGATGTTGTCGGTCCGGACCTTGTTCCCGGGGAGATCGAGGAGGATCTCCGTCCCGGGTGGCGCCTCGGCCCGCACGAACCGGACGAGGGCGCGGACGTCCTCGAGGGTGCCGTGGGCGCCGTTGATCCGGGCGATGTCCATGCCCGCGGCGCGGAGTTCGTGGAGCCTGGCCCGGTCCCGCGTGGCCGGACCTATGGTGCAGATGAAGCGCAGGCGGCTTCGCCCCTCGGGGGGCCGCCTGGACGGCACGGATCGCTCTCGCACGTCGGTCCTTCCGGGGTGGTGACCGGCTCAAACCTCATGTTGGCAAGGGTTTGAGGCGGTGGGGGGAGCGTGAGGACGGTGTTAATTATATACCACGGGGTGGAAACCGCGGCAAAGCGCGGCGGTTCGCGCCGGGAGCGCTGCCGTTCGGGATGGCGGCGCGGAGGTCGCCACGATGTCCGCTCACGGGAACTCCGGAGACTCCGGAGGGGCGAACCTGCCCCGCCTCGCAACCGTGTCCGTCATGCTCCTCGCGTTGGCATTCGCCTGCCACGTCTCGGGTCTTGACGATCAGGTCGTCCGGGCGCTCAACCCGGATCATCCCTCGGCGCTCGACGGCGTGAATCGCTGGCTCAACGCCAACGGACCGCGACTCCTCGTCGCGGTCAACACGGCCGTGCTGGCCGTGGCGCTCCTCCTGACCCGGGCGCCGTCGCTCCGGTTCGCTCCTCTCGTCGCGCTCGTGACGTTCGTCCCCCTGCAACTCGTCGTGCGCCTCCTCAAGGGAACGTCGGCGCGCCCAAGGCCACTCCTCCACCTCGACGGCCTCCGGGAGATCGTTGCTCTCGCGGACACGCGGAGCTTCCCGTCCGGCGATGCCGCCACGGCCTTCGTCATGCTGCTGCCCTGGGCGCTGGCCGCGCGCGGACCGCTGCGCGCCGCGCTCCTCGCGCCCGCGGTATCCGTGCTTCTGTCCCGCGTCAGCCTCGCCGTCCATCACCCATCCGACGTGCTGGCGGGGGCGGCGCTGGGCATCCTCGCCACCGGCGCGATCGTGCGGCTGCTCGCGCCGCGACGGGAGGCCATCGCCCGGTCAGGATTCGGCGTGCGACACCCGTGGTTCGTCGCGCTGATGGGCATCCTCGTGATCACCCTTTACCTCGATCGGCCCTTCGCGGTGACCGATCTCCGAACGGGCTCCGCCGCCGCGGAGTTCCGCTTCCGGTCCGAACCTCTCCGGACGGTCTTCGAGCCCCTCGTCGGGCCCGTGCTGCACGTGAGCGGTCTCTCGGGGATCACGGGCTCCGCCACCCGCTGCCTCCCGTGGCTCCTTGCCGGCGCCGTCCTGTGGATCGTCTCCGCCGGGAATCGCGGCCGGAGGCGTCGCATGCTCATGGCGCTCGGCGCTGCCTGCGTCCTGGCCGTGCCCGTGGCCGTGACGCCGGTGCGCCGGGCGATCCTCACGGCCGCCGGCGGCCTGCCCTCGGGACATCTCACCGCGCGCGGGCCGGGGATCTTCTTCGACACGCACATCCACCACGGCGACCCGCGGGACGGTCTTGGGACCCTCGAGGGAGGCCTCCGGAAGGCCCGGCGGACGGGCTTTGGCGCCGTCTTCGTGACGCACCACGATCGCGCTCACCGGGGAGGTCCCGGTTTCCCCGGAATGGAGTGGAGCCCCGACATCCGCGCGACCCACCTCCTGCTCCTCGGCGGAGATCCAGACCGCTATCCGCCGCCCCATGTCAGGGACTGGCAGGAGGCCCTGCGCGCCGGCCGGGAGGCGGGCGCCGTGGTCATCGCGGCTCACCCCTGGAGAGCGGACCCCTACGTGCCGCCGCGGGACTTCGCTCTCGCCGGGGTGGATGGGTTCGAGATCTCGAACCGCGGTCCCCTCGAGGATCCCGGTCAGGCCGCCGTGGCCGCGGAGGCCCGGCGCCTCGCGGTCGGGCGGGGCCTCATCCTCACCGCCGGAACCGACGACCACGGCTGGCAGCCCTTCGTCCGCTCGTGGAACTTCGCGCCGGGACTTCCTCGACCGGATACCGGCCTCGAGGAGGTCATGGCCGCGCTGAGGGCCCGCCGGACCGTGCCCCTCGCCCTCGAGCAGAGGCGATCCGCCGGCGGGTTCCGGGTCCTCGTCGAGCCCTTCGCCCTCGCGGCGGACTACTTCGCCGGGCTGCCGCGCCCGTCGCGCGTCTCGTGGGCGCTGTGGGCCGTGGCCCTCCTCGGCGCCGCCGTCATCGTCCGCCGGATCAGAGGTCGAGGTCGAGCCGCGCCGTGACGACGTCCGTGAAGGTCGCGGCGCCGCCGGAAAGGGCCGCCGAGACGAAATCCGCATCCAGAGCGGGAAGGCCGGCGTCGAGGCCCGTGACCGAGAAGACATGGCGGCCGAGGGGGCCGGCGGACACGTGGAAGGGGGCCGTTCCGAGGGGGAGGAGGATCTGACCGAGAGGGTCGCCGGATCCGGCTCCGGCGTGGAGTCCGAGGAGCGGTCCCGAACCCGTCGGCAGTCCCGCCGTCAGGGAGATGAGCGTCCAGATCTGCGCGCCCGCGGCCACGCCGTCCACCTCGATGCAGAGGGATCCTTCGCCGGCGTGCTGGACGACCGTGAGCCTGTGGGCGGCGACCGGTGGTCCCGCGCCGGAGACGGCCGCGATGACGAGCGAGTCGACGTGCGCCACGGAGTCGCCTCCGGCGACGCCGCCGTTCCCCACCCCGATGGAGAGGATGACCGTCCTTCCGTGGAGACAGGGTGGGATGCGGACGGAGGCGGTCTTGGGGCCCACCGGCGCGATCTCGTAGGCCATGGCCGATCCCGTCTCGCCGGGACAGGCCGCGGGGACGAAGTCGCCGGCGCCGCCACCCTGGCCGGAGGCGACGGAGACGTGGAGGAGATCGAGGAGGCGGGCTCCCGTGGCGGCGTCGAGGATGTCGGCGGAGAGGAAGTCGTCGCGGGCCGTGTTGCCGGGCGCCTCGTTGGTGGCGAACGTCCACCGGAGCCATGCGGCCACGGATCCGCCGGGCGGCGCGACCGGGAGCGTGTGGGTTCGCCGGATCTCGGACAGCGTGCCTGCCGCGTGGGTCCAGGTTCCCGCGGCCGTCCGCAGTCCCGAAGCGACCGAGGCCGATGCCGGCCCCGTGGCGGCCGAGGCGAGGACGGCCCACTGCGTGCTTCCGGGTCCCGAGGGAAACCCGCACGCGGAAGTGTTCCGGACCAGCGTCACGCCGCCCCGGGAACCCCAGCCCTCCGGCGTCGTGAGCGGCAGCGCCGGGAAGGGGCCCGTCGCCGTGGGGGGCTCGAAGAGCCCCTGGGCGGACAGGGAGAGGACCGGCAGCAGGGCGGCCGCGAGGGCGAGGAGCAGGGTATGGACCATGGCGGGCTCGGTCGGGGGGCGTTGCCGCCATTCTCCGCCGCGGCGCGGGTCCGAGTCAAGCGGACTCCGGAGCGAGGCGGGCCGTGCCCGGGTTCCCGGCGTCAGTCGACGTAGCCGAGCCGCCGGAGGTTCTCGTTCATGAGCGCGATCTCCTCGGGCGAGAGGTCCCGGGAGCGATCCTCCGACTTCACCTCGGAGAGCGGCATCGTGACCGGGGGATGCGCCGCGAGGACGCCTTCCTTCAGGATCTCGGGGTGGATCCGTCCGTCCATGTCCTCCGGAATCCGGAGTCCGAGGGTGTGGAGGATCATGGCCGCCATGTCCGTGATGCGCGCGTCCGTGATGGTCGAGCCGGGGCGGATCCATGGGCCCCGCGCGAGGAAGATCCCGTTCATGCGGTGCGTCGCGCTGTTGCCGTAGCTCCGCTCGATGACGCGGTTGCTGATGAACGATGCCCCGCCGAGGGCCTGGAAACCCGGATCCACCGTCTCGATGAAGAAATCCGAGGCCCGCGTCACGAACTCGCCGTGGAAAAGATCCTCGCGGGGCGCGAGGCGGCGGACGACGCTCTTCCCCGATGCGGGGTCGCGGATGCCGAGGAGATCGGCCTCGAGGCTGCGGCGGAGCTCCGGGACTTCGGATTTCTTCACGATGCCCGAGGGCTCGCGGCCCGCGAGGTTCACGTTGATCTGGCCCATGTGCCCCACGGCCCAGGCACGGGTCCGCTTCCAGTCGATGTCGTCCTCGGAGAGGAAGAACCGGCGCACGAGGCGGCCCTGGGAGCCGGCGCCCTCCTCGCCTCCGCCCTTCTTCCGGCGGAGGAGGCCGAGGCTCTGGAGGATGCGCCAGACGTTGGCGGGTGTCACGCCGAGGCGGAAGAGGAGCCGCTTGAGGAAGGTGAGCGGACGCCTCCGGAAACGGATGTAGCCCTTCTTCGCGAGGAAGTTGTTGAGGTGGATCCACCAGTAGATGGGGCCGTGGCCGTGGTCCGAGAGGACGATGACGGTCGTGTCGGGCGGGGTCGCGCGCAGGACTTCGCCGAGCCGCGCATCCACGTCCTTCCAGAAGGACTTCATGGCCCCGCCGGAGGCGCCGGCCTCCCGCTCGTCGTGGCGGTGATGGGCGGGATCGATGACGTGCCAGATCTGATGCTGGATGTGGTCCGTCTCGTTGAGGACCGTGATGGCGAAATCCCACGGATGGTGCGCCATGACGTGGAGGAGAAGCTTCACGCGCTGTTCGAGGGTCCCGCGGTAGTCCGCGAGGAGGTCTTCGATGCGACCCTTCGCGTAGGTGTGCTCCGTGTGGATCCGGAAGGTCCCGATGACCCGCTTCATCTCCTCCTTGAATTCCGCGGGCCACGCGCAGGCGGTGCGGTAGATATCCTCGACCTTCGGCGTGAAGAGGCAGGTGACGAGGACACCCTCGACCGGCGTGGCCGGGTAGGTCATCGGGACGGAGAGCACCGCGACCTTCCGGCCCTGGTCGCCGATGAGCTCGAAGAGCGTGCGCCCCTTCCGATCCGAGGCGGAAAGGGGGATCTCCTCATAGGTGCCCCGGCGGCGGACCTTGTAGCCGAAGAGTCCGTGCTTGCCGGGGTTCTTGCCCGTGTAGAAGGAGGGCCAGGCGCAGGGAGTGAGCGGCGGAAAGACGCTCTCGAGGACTCCGGAGGCGCCGGTGTCGCGCAGGGCGCGCAGGTGAGGCAGATCGCCTGCATCGATCCAAGGGCCGATGAGATCGAAGGTCGCGCCGTCGAGGCCGATGACGAGGACTCTGTTCTGGCTCATCGCGCCTGAGACTAACACCGGACGCGCCGGTTCGGCGTCCCCTCCCGTCCCCGCTCGGGAGGGCGGGGGATCAGGTGCCGTCGACCTTCTCGGATTCGAAGAAGCCGAGGACCGCCTTCGGGCCGTCGGCCTGGAGGATCTTCTTCACCGTGTTCTCCTTCCGGAGGATCGCGGTGAAGCGGGCGAGGATCTTGATGTACTCCTCGCTCTGGTTCTCCGGACCGGCGATCATGACGATGACGTGGGCGGGCTTCTTGTCCTGGGACTGGAAGGGAACGCCCTTCTTGCTGATTCCGATGGCGGCGACGAAGCGCTTCACGGACGGGACCTTGGCGTGCGGAATCGCGATGCCGCCGCCCACGCCCGTGGAGAGGATGCGCTCGCGGTCCGTGATGGCCCGGGAGAGTTCGGCCTTGTCGGTGACTTCGCGGGTCTTCGCGAGGACATCGACGAGACGGCTCAGGGCCGCGTCCTTGTCGCAGTCCTCCTTCAGCGTGACGATCCGCTCGACCGTGAGAAGCCGGGAGATATCGACCATGCCGCGCCTCGACTTTCCTTTCGCCACCGGACGGAACGGAAGAGGATAGGCGCGGGTCCCCCGAAGTCAAGCGCGCCGCAGGGGCGGGCCTGCTCCCGCCGCGGCGTCGATTGACGGGCCGCCGGGCGCCCCGTAGCATGCCGGCCCGCCGGCCCCGTCACCGCCTTCCGGAGCCCCGATCGGCCCATGGGCCTCATCGATCGAGCCGTCGTCCTCGCTCTCCCTGTCGTCCCCCGCTTCATCGTCCGGCGCATCGCCGGCCGCTACGTGGCGGGTCCGTCGCCGGAGGATGCGTTCCGCGTGGTGGCGGATCTGAACCGACGGGGCGTCGAGGGCACCATCGACCACCTCGGGGAGGAGATCCGCCGCATCGAGGAGGCGGGTGAGGCCGTGGCTGCCTACGAACGTCTCCTCGAGGCCATCGCCTCGCGGGGGCTCCGCTCGAACGTCTCCGTGAAGCTCACGCAGTTCGGTCTCAAGCTCGATCCGGCGGCGGCGGCCAGGGGTGTGCGCAGGGTCGTGGACGCGGCACGGCGTCTTCACAACTTCGTCCGGATCGACATGGAGGACCGGACGTGCACGGATGCGACGATCGGGATCTACCGGGAACTCCGTCGCGACTTCGACAACGTGGGACTCGTCCTCCAGGCCTATCTCAGGAGAAGCCACGCGGACGTCGAGGCGCTGGCGCCGCTGACGCCAAGCTGGCGGCTCTGCAAGGGGATCTACCGCGAACCGCGGTCCGCCGCATACCAGGACATGGCGATCATCAACCGATCCTACGCCGTCCTCCTCGAGCGCATGCTCGAGCTGGGTTCGCAGGTGGGCATCGCCACGCACGACGAGAAGCTCGTCTTCGAGGCCATGGCCCTCGTGCGGCGCCTCGGGACGGACCCGTCGCGCTTCGAATTCCAGATGCTCCTCGGCGTCGAGGAGGAACTCCGGGACATCATCATCGCGGCGGGGCACCGCATGCGGGTCTATGTGCCCTACGGCAAGGACTGGTACGCGTACTGCCGCCGCCGCCTCCGGGAGAATCCCCGGATCGCCGGCCACGTCCTCCGGAACGTCTTCCGGGGTTCCGGCCGGCGAGGTCGCCCCGGCGCCTGACATTCCGGATCCGGGGGGTAGCCCGTCGCGGCCGAAGCTGGTACGCTGACCGGGGTCGGGAGTGGCGCGCAGAACATGCTCGGGCCCAGGATCATCGTCGTATCGGGAACCGATGCCGGTCGGACCCGCATCCTCGACGCGGTGACACGCGCCGTTTCAGCGGACGCCACCGTGGAGGTCTCCGTGGCCCGTCCGCCGCTTCCCGAGACCGGGAGTCCCGGGGGGGCCGAGCTCCTTCTCATCGAAGACCCCGCTCCGGGGGACGCCGCGGCGGCCCGGCGTCGCCGGCCCGGCGTCGCGGTGGCCATCGTGACAGAAGCGATGCCCGTCGGGACGCCGGATGATGCGGTGCCTGTCCTCGGTTCGCCGGAAGAGATCGCGGCCTTCGTGCGGGGGTGGATCCTCGGACTCCATCGTGCGAACGACGACGCAGGCCCCGGCGAGTTGCTGGCGCGAGGGCTCGCCCACGAGGTCAACAACGCCCTCACGGTCATCCTGGCCACGGTGGACCTCGAGGGACACCAGAGGATCGCCGGACGCCTCCAGGACGCGGCGCTCCACCGCATCGAGAAGGCGGGCATCCGGCTCCGGGATGCAGCGACGCTGGCCGCCGAGATCGCGGGACGCCAGACGGCGCCGATCCGCTTCGGCCTCCGGTCCTTCTCGGCCACCCTGGCTGCCCTCATGCGGGCGGCTTTCCACGATTTCCTCGACGTCGTGGAGGATGCCGGCGTCGGCGACGCCGTCGTCGTGGGGCGCGGCGCCGCCATGGGGCGGATCGTCCTTGAAGCCCTCGCGCTGCTCCGGGGGCCGGGAGCGCAGCTTCACGCGCGGATCGAGGCGCCGTGGCGCCACGACGGACAGCGAGCCGGATTGGCGCTGCGCATCGGAGACCGGCGCGGTGCGTGCTTCGCCCTGTGGAACGGCTCGGCGCGCCTCGCGACCCTCGCGGAGGCTCTCCGGCACGAAGGCGGCGCCGTCGTGATCCGTCGCGGGGCGGACGAGACGGCCGTGCTGGAGCTCGCTCTGCCTCGGGCCGCGGCGGGAGAGGCTACCACGGTCGCGGGAGGCGGGGCCGCAGGCTTGTAGGCCTCGCCCCCGCACGAACGGAGACGCACGGGCGAGTGGCGGAACTGGCAGACGCGGGGGACTTAAAATCCCCTGTCCTCCGGGACGTCCGGGTTCGATTCCCGGCTCGCCCATCACGGTTCGAGGCCTGCGAAGGCGATCTCAGCGCGGCGTGGGGGAGAGGAAGGGTGGCAGGGCGGGCGGCGGGCCGGCGGATGCCGGGGCCTGCGGAGCCTCGCCGCGGCCCGGGGCGGCCGGAGCCGCCGTTGTCTTCCGGAGCGCGCCGGCGGCAGCCGGGTCGATCCTCTCGAGGGTCGCTGTCCAGAGGGCGGCCAGGCGCTCGATCTCGGTGACCCAGAAGCCCACGAGTCGGCTGTCCCGCTCCCGGCGTGCCGCGTCGATGCGGGTGGCAATTCGCGTCCGGAGGGACTCCACGAAGGCGCGGAGTCCCGCGACGTCGCGGACCGTGGCCGGCACTTCCGCAGGGACGAAGCCAAGCCGCAGGGCCGGGGAGCCTTCGTCGGCCGTGGCGGCGACCGGCGCCAATGGCGCCGGGGGAGGTGTGACCTGGGCGCTCGCCGGCAGGGCGGCAGGGAGGAACGAGAGGGCGGCGAAGATCGCTCTCAGCATCGCAGGACTCCCTTCTGGGTGGTCGGGGTGGCGGCCCGTCCGCCATCGTCCCTCTTCGGCAGCTTCGGGGGTGATTCTACACGGTCGGGCGGCCGGCCCCGATGTCCGGCGGCCGGGGTGCCATAATGGCGCCGGCCTGGCCCCCCTCCGCCGGGCCGGAGACGTCATGACCCTCCTCCGCGTCCTTGCCGCCGTCCTCCTGGCTGCCCCGGCTGCGTCGCCCCAGGACTCCCGACCCGCGGGGCGGTCCTTCCGCATCGGCGTCCTCTTCTGGCACGACTCGCCCAACGATCGGCAGGCCTTCGTCGGCGTCCGCGACGGCCTCGCGGTCCTCGGCAGGCCCTGCGAGTTCGACGTGGCGGAGATCGCCGGGGACCGGGAGCGCGGCCGGTCCGTCGTGGCGCGCTGGAACGCGGAGGGCGTGGACCTCGTTTTCGCCATGGGGACGGAAGCGGCGCTCATCTGCCGGGACGCCGCCGGCCGCGTTCCCGTCGTGTACACGGCCGTGACCAATCCCGTGCGGTCGGGTCTCGTCCCGTCCTGGGAGGGTTCCGGGCGCAACCTCGCGGGGAACAGCAACTGGATCCCCGCGCCGAGACTCCTCGAGACATTCCGGAGCGCCGTTCCGGGCCTGCAGCGGCTCGGCGTCATCCTCGACCCCACGAATCCTGTCTCCACGGCGGAGCTCGAGGAGGCGGTGGCGTACCTCGCGGAACGGCAGGGGCTGGCTCTTGTCACGCGCCATGCCCGGACTCCCGCGGATGTGGACAGTGCCGCGACCGAGCTTCTCCCCGGGGTCGATGCGCTCTGGATCCCCATCGACAAGCTCATCTACGACAGCCTCCCGCGCCTGCTCGCCGCCGCCGCCGCCGCCCGCCGGCCCCTCGTGTCGTCATCCCGCTCGGGCGCCCTCGGCGGGGCCGTCGTGGGCCTCATCGCGGACTACCGTGCCCTCGGGATGAAGGCCGCGGACATCGCCCGCAGGGTGCTCATCGCGGGGGAGGCGCCGGGCAGCATCCCCGTCGGCACGATGACGGCGTTCCGCTGCATCGTGAACCTGCGATCCGCCGCGGAGATCGGTCTTTCCGTGCCCCTCGAGTTCGTGGCGTCCGTGGACGAGGTCCTCCGGTGAGGAGCATGCCGGGGGCGTCCATCCGGCTCCGGTTCCTCGTCCTCCTCGCCGCCGTCTTCATCCCCGGGGCGGCGGTCTTCCATGTCGTCGTCGCGCGGAATTCCGGGGCCACGCTGCGACGCGACGCGCGGCGGCTCGTCGCCGGCAGTGCCGACGTCATGCGCGCCGTGCACCGGGAACAGGTGGAACGCGACCGCCGTCTCATGATGGAGATGGCGTCGAGGCTCTCCTCCGCCGGCGCCCGGGAGGTCTCCGACATCCCCTTCGAGCTGTTCGCCGGGGATGAGAGGGCCCTGAAGAACGAGATCCGGGGCCGCCTCGACGACCTGACACGCCGCAGCGAGGCCACGGCCGACGCCCTGGCGTCGATGATGCTCGAGGACGCCCGCCGGCGCATCGATGGCGAATCCGCGGAGCTCCTGCGGCGCCACGAGGTGGCGGCGGAGGCCTTCGCCGCGTCGCTGTCCCGGCGCACGGTCTGGATCGGGTCGCTGCTCCTGCTCGCGCTGGCCGCCGTGCTCCTCCTCGGCATCTGGATCCTGGTGCTCCGGCCGCTTCGTGCGTTCTCGCGGGTCCTCTCCGCGCCGCGCAGCGACGGGGCTCCGGCGCGCGTGGTCCTCGAAAGTCGCGACGAATTCGGCCGGCTGGCGGCGCAGTTCAACGCCATGGCGGACCGCATCGCGGCGAGCCACGGACGTCTGGCCTCGGAGGTCCGGGAGAAGACCGGCGCCCTCGAGCGGGCCACGGCGGAGCTCGTCCACGCGGAGAAGATGGCATCCCTCGGGCGGCTCGCGGGGGGCATCGCCCACGAGTTCAATAATCTCCTCGGCGGGATCAGCGGCTGCGCCGAGGAGGCCCTCGAGACCGCACCTGAAGGCCCCATCCGGGAGTCCCTCGATGTCATCCGGCGCACGTCGCGGCGGGCTTCCGTCGTCACCGCCAACCTGCTGACCTTCTCGCGGGCGGAGCCCCGACCCGTCTCGCCTCTGGACGCGCGTGCCGTGCTGGCCGAGGCCGTGAGCCTCGTCATGCCGGAGGCGCGGGCGAAGGACGTGAGCGTCGACGTGGAGCCGGGAGGCGGCGACTGCCGCGTGATGGCCCACGGCGGCGAGCTCCAGCAACTCGTTCTCAACCTCCTCATCAACGCCGTCCGCGCCGTGGAGCGCGGCGGCCGGGTCCGCGCAACCGTGGAGCGCTCGGATGGGGGGGTCCGCCTCGGGGTCGTCGATGACGGCCCCGGTGTGCCGGCGGAAATCCGCGACCGGATCTTCGAGCCGTTCTTCACGACGCGGGAGAAGGCGGGAGGATCCGGTCTCGGCCTCGCTGTGGTCCACGGCATCGCGCTCGGGCTCGGGGGGTCCGTGCGGGTCGGCGAGGCGCCGGGTGGCGGGGCTTCCTTCACCGTGGAACTGCCCGCGGCGCCGGCGCGGGGCCCGACGGCGGAGAAGGGTGGTTAGCATGGGGGGCATGGGCTCAGAATCTCCTCCCGGCCCCGCCATCCTCGTCGTGGACGACGAGGAGAGCGTGCGTTTCTTCGTCTCGCGGGCCCTCGCGAGGCGGGGTTTCCGCGTCGACACGGCGGGCGGCGGTCTCGAGGCGCTGAACCGCATCCGGGAGGACTTCTACGACCTCGTCCTCACGGACATCCGCATGGCGGAGCTCGACGGGATGGCCCTGCTCCGCCGGATCCGCGACGAGAGTCCGCGGAGCCGCGTCATTCTCATGACGGCCTTCGGGAGCGTGCGAAACGCCGTCCTGGCCATGCGGGAGGGCGCCTTTGACTACATCACGAAGCCCTTCGAGGTCCGGGAGATCGTGGAGGCCGTGGAACGCGCCCTGGCCGCTTCGGGGCCGGGAGCGGCCGCGGATCGGGACGCCGCGCCGCCGGATGCCGAGCCGGAGCTCATCGGCAGGAGCGCCGCGATGGAGGCCCTCCGCGGCACGATCCGGATCGTCGCGGGACGGGAGGGATCGGTCCTCATCACCGGCGAGAGCGGGACCGGCAAGGAACTCGTGGCGCGCCTCATCCACGCCGGCAGCTCCCGCCGCGAGGGACCCTTCCAGATCTTCCACTGCGCGAGCGTGCCCGAGTCCCTCGTGCTGCCGGAGCTCTTCGGCGTGGCGAAGGGGGCCTATACCGGGGCGTTCAGCGCGCGCTCCGGCGTCCTCCAGCGCGCCGACCGCGGCACGCTCTTCCTCGACGACGTGGGGGAGATCCCCCCCGCCGTCCAGCCGGCGCTCCTCCAGGCCATCGAGCGCGGCACCTTCACTCCCGTCGGCGACACGGTCCTGCGGTCCGTCTCGATCCGCGTCATCGCGGCGACGCACAGGGACCTCGCCGCCATGACCGAGGAGGGGACCTTCCGCCGGGATCTCTACTTCCGTCTCCGCGTCCTGCCCGTACCTGTGCCGCCCCTCCGGGAGCGCGAGGGCGATGTCCCCGAACTCGTCCGGGTCTTCCTCCGCCGCCATGGGCGCGCCGATCTCGTCGTGAGCGTCGACACCCTGTCGGCCCTCGCCGCATGGTCCTGGCCGGGCAACGTGCGGGAGCTCATGAACGTCGTGGAGCGCATCGCGACGATGGTCCCGGAGGGGCCCGTCACCCCCGAACATCTGCCGGAGGAGATCCGTGGGGCGGTTGCCGATGCTTCCGGGGCGTCGTCCGTCCGGCTGCCGCTGCGGGCCGCCGTGCAGAGATTCGAGAAGGCGTATATCGAGTCGCTTCTCGCCGAGGCCCGGGGCAACGTGAGCCTCGCGTCCCGTCTCGGCGGGCTTTCGCGGTCGGCCCTGCATGCGAAGCTCGTGGCGCTCGGCGTGGACCCCGCCTCCTACCGGGACGAATCCTGAGGGAACGTTTTTTACGCGGCTTTTACGCGCCGCGGCTCCACCCCGCCGGATAGAAGGGACGGCATGAAGCACACGATCCTTGTCGTCGAGGACGAGCCCGCGCTCCGGGAAGGACTCGTGGATGCCCTCGAGTTCCAGGGCTACGGCGTCTCCGCGGCCGCCGACGGCGCCAGCGGGCTCTCGGAGGCGCTCACGGGACGGTTCGATCTCATCGTCCTCGACATCATGCTTCCCCGCCTCGACGGTTTCGATCTGCTGGCGCGAGTGCGGGAGCAGGGGGTCGCGACCCCCGTCATCCTGCTCACGGCCCGCGGCGAGGAGGAGGATCGGGTGCGGGGCCTCTCCATCGGCGCCGACGACTACGTCGTGAAACCCTTCTCGCTCCGCGAGCTCATCGAGAGGATCCGGGCGCGGCTGCGCCCTCGGGGAGGCGCGGCGGGGCCCGAGCTTCGCGCCGGCGAGCTCGTCGTGGATCTCGACCGCTGCGAGGGGCGGCGCGGGGAGATCGCCTTCGCGCTCACGCCGCGGGAGTCCGAAATCCTCCGGTACCTGCACCTGCACCGCGAGAGGGTCGTTCCGCGGGACGAACTCCTCCTCAAGGTGTGGGGCTATCCGACCGCCGCCGTGGAGACGCGCACGGTGGATATCCACATCGCCAAGCTCCGCCAGAAGGTCGAGAGCGATCCGGAACGGCCTGCCGTCATCGTGACGGTTCGCGGCGCGGGTTATCGGATCGGCTCGAACGTGGTCCGGTCGTGAAGCCCCGGCTCCTCGCCGCCCTGTTTCTCGCCGGCACGGGCGTGCCTGCCATGCTGCTCGGCGCCCTCGCGTTCTCGGCGGTGAGATCGGAACGCACGCTCCTCCTCGCCACGGAGGAGCAGCGGCTCAGGGAGGCGGTGGAGGGCGCGCGCCGCGAGGTCCGGATCTTCTTCGACGCACTGGCCGCGTCGGAGGGGCGGCGTCCGGTCGAGGACTACCAGGCCTTCCGGCTCGTGCCCGAGACGACCGTCGCGAACACGGTGGCGCTGGAACCGTCACCTCTCTCCCTGCCGGAGGGCCGCGTCCCGGGCGTGACGCTCCACTTCCAGTTCACCGGGAGCGGGGTCTTCGAGACGCCCTTCGGGTCCGGCGCGGATGGGGGGGGCGGGGGGGTGCCCCCGGATCTCGCGACGGCAGCCGCCGAGGCTCGGGCCGATCTCGGCAGTCCGGCTCCTCGGGGCGCGGCGCCCGCCGACGCCGGACCTCCTCCGCCCGGGGGCGAGATCCAGGTCCGATCGGCCCGGCAGGTCGAGATGAACAACCGCTGGCGCGAGGTCCAGACTCTCATCGTCGAGGCGAACTCCGGCGACACGGCCCGGAAGGCGGACCTCGACCGGCTCTCGGTGCACCAGCGGGCCGAGTCGGAGCCGACCCGCCCCATCGCGGTCTC